>NZ_DKJS01000009.1:0-16765 GCF_002455205.1 Lysinibacillus sp. UBA6686
GCGAAAGCGAAGCGTCAGCAGCAAATGTTTTCTGTAGCGAAAGCAAAGCGACAGCTACAAAGCACTCAAGCGGTACGGAGATTAACCCGTCGTTTTAAAAAAGGGATATACTTTTGTCACCTTGATTTCATTGACATAATAGTATTTCAACAACATGAGCTCATAAACCTTGAATTAAGGTTATGAGCTATGGGTATTGATCATTTATTTCTGTGTAGACAGGTCATCTAAATGAATTACAGCCTTTCGATGATATTTTGGAATTTCCTCAAATTTTGTTTCATATAGCACCACTTCTTCTACTAAAAACTTTGGAAGCTCCAGCTCTTCAGTCATCACTAAGTCAATAGGCATTTTACCGTGAGTTTCATTCCATTTTCTTGCTACTGTTATGTGTGGAACAAAAGGTTTATTATCTAAATCAAATCCTGCCTTTACACATTCCTTGTATACAATGTCTCTCACATTATTTAATGGCTGAGATTCAAAAATACTAGCCCATAAAATTCTTGGATATTCTTTTCTACCAAAAATATCCAATCCGCGAATTTTTAACTCGAATGATGGAAGCTTCCTTAGGCTTTCCTTTATTTCTCCTAATACTATTTGTAATTGCTCTAGATCTGCATTCCCTAAAAAAGCTAGTGTAATGTGATAATCCTCCAGATGAACCCACCTTTTAAAATGCAAATTGGTTTTTAGCATTTCACATTTTTCTTTAAGAGTAGTTTTAATCGATAACGGAAGTGGAACGGCAATAAAAAAATGTCGGTTCATATTATTTACCTCATTAGGATCATGTTTTTTTATTTTACTATTAGCAGCTATTGGTTACTACCTGCCCATACATCCATTGCGTAACGACCTTGTTCTTTAAGCCCAGCTAGCCATTGCTTTGCTGCAGACTCATTGACATCATGAACTACTTGGTATGCCATAAGTAATGTGCGTTCAACATCTGGAGCCATTTTACTACCATCTCCACATATATAGAAATGCCCATTTTGATCTAGTACTTTAATGAGCTCCTGTGCATGTTCAGTCTGCCCCATTAGATACTGTACATATTCCTTCGATTGCCCAACTTTTCGTGAATAAGCCTTATATACCCTTACAATCCCTTCTTGCTCGTAATGCTCTAACTCCTCAGCATAAATATCGTCTGATTCATTACGACAGCCAAAGTAAAGAATAGCTTCACCAAGCTGTTCGCCTTTATGCTTCAACATAAGGCGTGCTTGTAAAAATCCTCGGAAGGGTGCAATTCCAACACCTGGTCCAACCATAATAATAGGAGTGGCAGGGTTAGTGGGCAACTGAAAATCTGATTGTTGTGCCCGTATGAACATAACAATTGAATCACCTATTGCTGTTTCGGCCAAAAAGTTAGATGCAACTCCTCGATACTCAGCTTTGCCATTCCACGCTGGCGCCTTTACTACACTAACCGTAATACTAGGCTGTTCTGGTTGTATAGTTGGTGAACTTGAAATTGAATAATACCTCACTTTAAGTGGTGGAAGTAGCTCCAAAAATCGTTCAAATGTCATTTCACAAGCTTCATATTGCTCTAACAAATCAAGCATCGATATCCGCTTCTTCAATATTTTTTGATGATAGGCTTGTTCCTCCAGTAAAGCCTCTAGCTCCTTTTTATGAGGTGGACAGTCTGTCGTTGCCATCAGTTCTCGTAATTGTGCCCTTGTTGCCGCCTCTTGCAATTCAACATTAGTGCTGAGTAGCTCGAATAATTTAACTGGCTGATCTAGAGGCAGGTGAGCCATACTTAGACCAGTCTTAGTTAAAATTACATAATCATTACCATTCAATTGAAAACGTTGCAGTACTCGATTCACCAATGACTGACGATTTCGTGGAAGGACACCTAAATGATCGCCCTCGCGATATGTGACACCCTCTGGCAGTTTTACTTCTATATGCCGAGTGCTTCCTTCTATACTATGTCGTAACTCTTGATTTTTGGCAATTTTCGCATTAAAGGCATTGTTAGCTCTAGCAAGTGGTACTTCTATCTGATGATCTACAACTTCCATGGATAGAGCTGGAGATGTTTTATTCACCTTTTCATTTATCTCTAGCCCCATTGTTCGCATTACAGACGGCCATAGCTCCTGCTTCCACTCTTCGACATTTGTTTCAAAATCCCCATTCATATCTCCTTCCCCAAGTGGTACTATACGCTGTGCTCCCTTAGATACCATTAGCTCATCAATTAGCATCGGCACCTTTTGATAAGTACTCGCCCAATTGCGATCCCCGCAGCCAAAGATGCAATATCGAACCCCTGTTAAATCAATCTGTTCCTCCTTTAACCACTGAACAAATTGACTAGCATTCGTAGGTGGTAGCCCATTGTATGATGCCGCCACAATATAGACAATTCCTTCTGTTGGAAGTTTAGCAGTATATTCATTTAAAGGTGCGACCTTGCTTTGAAAGCCTTGAACACGTCCAGCATCAGCAAGCTCTCTTGCCAAACCCTCTGCTGTCCCTAGATCTGAGCCATATAACACTAATAGCGGTGTATTATGTTGAGCTTCGATTACTTTTTCCTCAATCTTTTTTATTCTAGACTCTGTGCTCAAAATATTTCTACTTGCTTCAGTAACATGCCTCTTTTGTTTTTTACGAGCACGCACCTTTAACTTAAAATCATTCGGTTTCACCGTCAGTGATTCTCTCACATTTAGCTTATATTGCGTATGATCAATTAGCTCAAAATTTTTAAGGATTAATCCTAGCACAAGTGTTGCTTCTTGCAAAGCAAACTGTTGTCCAATACAAGCACGCTGCCCCAGACCAAATGGTTTATAGGCATCAAATGGAATTTTGCTTGGATCTTCAAAGCGCTCTGGTTGAAACAACTCTGCATCCTCTCCCCATGCAGTCACATCTCGATGGAGCTGAGGTATAAGCACTGTTAGCCGATCTCCTTTTTTCAAATCATATTTACCAGCTAATACTGTGTCCTCCTTCACTTCTAGATTGAATGCAGGAGCGGTAGGCCACAAACGTAAAGACTCATCTAAAATCATTCGGATATATTTAAGCTGTTTAACTTGCTCATAGGTTGGGATTGGATCTGTAAGAATACTATCTACTTCTTCATATGCTTTTTGTAGTTTATCGGGATTGTTTAGTAAATAGTAAATCGCAAAGGAAAGAAGACCACTTGTCGTCTCATGCCCAGCAACTAAAAAAGTAATAATTTGATACCGGATATTTTCCTCTTCCAACGTTCCTCCTGTTTCAGAATCTTTGCCGTGAAGCATATGAGACAATAAATCCTTCTCTCCTTGTGAGCCATTAGCTTTGCGTTCGGCAATGATTTTATCCACCTGCGAAAACATAAAATCGATATCCTGCTTGAACTGCTTTCTTGTCTTAACCATTAATTTATCCTGTATACCCAGTCGCTGTGCCTGATTCAGTGCTTCATCCAATGCTCTAACCATACTTGCTACAAATGGATGAGAATCCTCTCGATAAAAGCTATTGAAGCGATAATTAAATCCACATAAGGCAATTGTATCAAGTGTGAGCCTCGTCATATCCTCAGGAATATCGATCTCTTCGTCTGGATTTAATCGCTCCCATTTTTGTATAAGCTGCATTGCTAAATCTAGCATCATATCGAAATAGCCCCGCATTGCTGTCCTACTAAAACTTGGAAGTAAAATATTATGAGCCTTGTGCCAGTTTGGATCATTTGTTTCTGAAGTGAATAGTCCATCTCCTCCTAAAGTACGTACCTTCTCCAATACTGTTTTTTCGACCACTTTACCAAAGCGCGGAGAGTTGGCAATTTCTTTCATTAATTCATAACCAGAGACAATGAGTAAATTACCAACCGGCAGCTTTAATCTAAAAATTTCACCATGTTTCTGAGCCATACTCATCAATGATTGGAACGGTGTATTGGCATTCATTTGTGGAATATTTCCCAATGGTCCATATGTTTTAGGTTGTGGAATCATTATTGTCATTACACTATACCTCCTTAGGAATGAACGTTCATTCCGTTTATTGCATCGTACGGTAATTGTGACTCTATTACCGTACAATTTTATAAGAACTACCTATTTAAAAATCAATGAATTTTAAGGCCATTCCAGCAGCATTCTTCAATACCTGCAAACAAATCAGCGGATTCTTCCAAGTCGCTATCTCGTGTCACTTTAAACAGTTTAATAATCGTGCCATAAAAAATCGGAATTAGAGCATCAGGGTGCAATTGTACGATAATTCCCTGCTGCTGCCCTTCTATGATAAATTTCTGTAAAAAACCCAAACACTCATAAAACTTGTTTTGGCTTTCTTCATCCAATATCCTTGGCTCCATATGTGAATCAATAAAAGTTAACTTCTCTCTATGTTCCTGACCAAAATGGATTAACCGCTGAAACAAATGATGAAATTGTTCGCGAACTGAGGCGGATACAGGAAAATCCTCCGTCAATCTTTGATATAGTTGTTCCACACATTCCCGATACAGCGAATTGAGCAGCACCTCTTTATTTTCAAAATAACGATATATTGTGCCAGCACCAACTTGTGCCTTGTCAGCAATCATTGGAACAGTTGTTGCATCAAAACCACGCTCAGTAAACAGCATCAAGGAAGCTTTCATTATATTCTCTCTCTTATTCGTAGTCACATTAATTTTCCTCCAAATCAATTTCGCCTTGGCGCAATTGCGTCCGGATTTTGAATTGTGCCTACACAATTCATTCCTTTGAAAATCCGTGACATCCGCCGGAGGCATTATCTTCATTCAGTAGGTGTTTGGACACCCCTGAAAAGAAACCAAAACCGTATTCATCTCAACACCTATAGTGGTGGGGTATTCTGCTGAATGAAGATAAAGAATGAACGTTCATTCCTATTGTATAATACTGCCAAACCGACTTCAATGACAGAGCTGTGACAAACATGTTGAACATTTTACCTTGATTCATAGTTATATTTTAGAACTTCTTTATAAAACGACTAATATCAATATCCAATCCCCATTTATTCAAGTGCTTCTCTTTTTAAGCACGTCTTATGTATCTCATTGTTTTCAATTCCTTCACCTCTTGTCATTCTGATGATTGAATATTATACAAAACTACAGGTCTCCATATTTCCTATCTTTATTATTATAGACAGTTTAAAAGAAAGCATACTAATCTGTCTTTAAATGACCTGAGATGAAAAATTAAGTTTGCCGTGCAATATCACAAGATTCACAATATCTTATTAATAATACTAGATGAAAATGAAAAGGTGGATATAAAAGTAAAAAGGATTACAGTATAAAAAATTACACTGTAATCCCTTAATTCTTTTTTAAATCATCACCATGCAGTGTATCCAAAATCAGCACTAAAATCAACAGTCGATTTATCACTTATTTCAATCTCTCTAATTTGATGCTTAAAAATTGTCATAGCATTTGCCTCAAAAATTGAATAATTAAACTCACCAAATAAAGTTTTCAATTGATTGTGCGAATTTAAAGTTTCTAAAACATTTCTATGTGTATTTTTAGATGAAATAACTGCAATATATTTACCAGCAGGTAGATTATTAAAAGTATAGTTACCATTTGCGTCAGCTAAAGTTCTATATACATCCTTTAACTCATTTTTTTTCTCTAACCAATCAAATAGTTGTTGCTTCGTATAACTAGGATATGTAGCATTCGTTGGGAATAGATAAATTACGGCACCAGTATCTCCTTTAGTACCAATAAAATCGTTATATTTCCAAATAACGGTACCTTTTAAAGTACCATTTCCCTTGCTTGTATTATTTGTTGTAGGTTTTTTCCCTGTCTTTAAGTAGCTGTCTGTTCTACTGATAAATGTTTTTAAATGAGCTTGTGTTAATTTATCATTAGGCTTAAACGTGCCATCTGGATAACCAGCTGTAATTCCTGCTGCCACTAATTGCTGAATCGCACTATAGGCACTATCACCTTTCTTTACATCTTTGAATGCCTGATTTCCCGTTGGTAATTTTGATCCAAATGCTCTTGAAATAAAGATAGCAACATGAGCTCTTGTTAATTCTTGTGAAGGCTTGAAAGTGCCATCTGGATATCCGTTTATAATCCCTTTGTCAACAGCAGACTGTATATAACCACTCGCATAGTGACTTTTCGGAACATCTTTGAATTGTGTTTCTTTTTGAGTGCCATCTAAACCAAGTAATTTTCCAATTTCAACAATCGCCTCTGCACGATTCGATAATTTGTCTGATGCTTTCGCTTCAAAAGCATTAAATGAAAAAATAGACAAAATCAAAGCAAAGAATAATGAATACAATACTTTTTTCATTTTATATTTCCCCTTTTATTAAACATGACTTAGGTCAATCATACCATAACTAGTCCTATTATATTAAGTGTATATTTTAAAAAATTAAAATTATAGAAACAAATAGTCTATTAAATTATTGTATACACTATGAATAAAAGTGATATTCAGAAATTTAAGATGTAAGTACTGCTAAAGTGGACTATTTGGTCTTAAAATTCTAATTACGCACCATAATATTGGGATGTTCCTTTACATTTCTTCATCATGTTTTTTAGCTAAAAAAGATATCCTACCCTTGCTTCATTTCATTTAATGTTTCTGTTGTATTTATTATCCCAATTAAAAGTATTATCCACAGGGGAGCATTTCCAATGGCATGAACTGCAAATGAAGCCCATGTAGATTGCGTATATTGTGCAATTAAAGGGGCTATCAGCATACTAGGAATCATTCCAATAACATGCCATTTTAATGCTATATGTAACACCCAAGCCCATAGCAGCCCATTAAATACCCAGGCCATATCTCCAAACATTACTTCTTGAATCGGTAAAAGATACCCCCGCCACATCATTTCTTCACTAAACATTGCAATTAAGTGAATGGGCATAAAAATCATTAGTAATCTCCAGTTACCTTTTAATGAGACACCAAAAAACTCTTTCGGGGGCATATTGAATTTTTTTAAGGGATTAAACGGTTCAGGTAAATAGCTGGGTGGTGAAAATAATTTATACTTTGCTAGTACTTTTCCTATGGGCTCTAAAAGTTGGTCAAAAACTATAGTTAGTATAACCGCCAGGACAATCCATAACCAATCAACTCTGCTTATTGGATTTAAGCGGAATCGTTGATTAATTGCTTCGATAGTCAAAGCTCCATCTTCAAGAAAATTGTACAAACCTATGGATAAAGGTAATAACAGCAGAGCTGGAATCCACAACCATAACCAGAAAGAATAAATTAAAGGGATACCTTTGCTGACCAGTTTAGGAGTACCATAAAACACGCCATAATATATGGTAATCCCTGGTATAGCAAATAACAAAATTTGTACCCATATTGACATCTAGTAACACTCCATTATTAATTATTTTACAAGAGCTTTCAGATTTGGCTAACTTTTATAATTCTTCTAAATCTTATTGCATTTTTTTCTTAATTATAAGGTAGCTATACTTTTCATTCCACATGATAATCCAACTTTTAACTACTTTTATGAAACATTTTTATTCTTCAATTTAGATTCGTTTTGATCTTTCTTTAAAATTTTCCAAACTTTTCTTTTATGGTTTTTCCCTCAATTGATACCAGTTTCAAAGTCGAACATCTACCTAAAATTTCCGAAAAATTTAAAATCACGAGGAATTTGGTGATATTTCCATTATTTTCGTGTATTATGTCAAATTTCGTCTTATAATAGAAATGTTTAATAGGCTATAGAAATAGATTGAGAGGTATAATATGAAAAAATTTTTAAAATTTATCTCTATTACTATTGTTGTTTTAGTAATCGTGTCTATAGTAGCTTTGCTATTATTTGGACGTAACAACCATAGTGATTTATCTGGAAACGTTTCTGAAAAAATCGATCAATATTTGACAAATGAAAAATTTCAGGGAACGGTCCTCATTGCAAAGGAGGGTGAAATTTTATTTACAAAAGGTTACGGATTGGCAGGCACTGATTTACCTAATAGCCCAAGCACACTCTATCAGATAGCTTCATTATCTAAAACATTCACTTCAGTAGCAGTCATGCAATTAGTAGAAAAGGAACTTCTAAACTTAGATAATCCAATTTCGCAATACTTCCCAGACTTTCCGAATGGAGAGACTATTACAATAAGTCATCTACTAAGTCATAGCTCAGGAATTCCAGATTATCTAAAGAAGGATTTCAAATTTGACTACAGCAAAGAATGGAATCCACATGATATTGTTAATACCGTTAAAGATTCGGAATTAGAGTTTATTCCAGGTAAAAGCTTTAGTTATAGTAATACTGGCTATGTAATGTTAGGGCTAATTATTGAAAAAGTCAGCGGACAGTCATATGCAAATTATATAGAAGAAAATATTTTTGAGCCGAGCAACATGTTTAATTCTATGTTTACGGTTCCCGCTGGCACACCGAAAGCGGAAGGACATGTGGAGGGGAAAATAGGACCCTTAATGCATAATTCTGCAGCGTATGCAGCTGGGGATATCATTTCTACAGTTGAAGATTTAGAACTGTTTTACAGAGCCTTAAATAATAATGTATTGATAAGCAAAGAAACATCAGAACTGATGAGTACAACCCATGCTAAAAAATTTCCGTTTGAATATGGATACGGATGGTATACTCAAGATGTCATGGGGAAAAAAGCAGTTGGACACCCAGGAGGATATCCAAGTGGCTTCTGTCATTATGTTACACGCCTAAATGACGAGGAATTAACAGTGATCGTTCTGAGCAACGAGATGACAATGAATTCGAAAAGAATCAACCGGCATCTTACCTCCATCGTTCTTCAGAAGCCAATTTGGATATGGGAAGAGAAACTTTAATTGTAAAAGCCTTTCCTCAAGTTTAAGATAGAAAACTCAAGCCCTTCTCTCTAGAGAGGGCTTTAATTATTTTTTGTATTTATAATTTCTGATATGTAGTGGGGCATTGAGGAACCTCAGTGGAAGGCAATTTCATTACCACACTACTAATAAGTGTAAGCCTTACTTAGAATAGCCTTCAGCAAAGTTATATCATTTTTGGGGAGTACTTTTATACGATGATTAAACCTATTTTAAGTAGAACGAATTCCTTCAAAAGCGTTTAATATTAATTGTTGTACATATGGTTCATCTAATGTTTCGCCAGTCACAAGTAATCGATAGAAGATAGGACCATAAATTAAATCAATACAAATATCAATGTCGATACTTTTTTTCAATTCACCGCGTTGAATTCCTTTTTCCAAAAGACTCCTTGCTTCAAGTCGGCGGGGATGGAAATATCGAGCACGATAGGCATCTGCTAATCCTGCATCAAACTGTCCTTCACCTAATAATTGTGTAATGATTGTCCCCTCTCGACTCGTCAAAAACATGGTTAAGTTTGTGGCGTGAATTAGAATATCATTGTACGCCGAACCAGTATCAGGCACGGGCAATCTTTCAGAGGCAGCATATAGGAAACCATCCATCACTACTGCCGCCTTGTTTGGCCACCATTTATAAATAGTTGCTTTACTCACTTGGGCATAATCAGCGATTTTATCAACTGTGACAGCTTGAAATCCATTTTCCAACAATAAATCATAAGATGCGGAAAGGATTGACTTTTGTGCTTCTAAATTACGTGGTCTGCCTCTTTTTCCATTCATCATAAATACCACCTTTTTCAGAAATTAATAAACTGTATGTTCAGTATATCAATTATTTAGAAAAACAGAAAGTTGAAATTACCTATTTACAAAACTATACGTTCAGTATATCATATGGTTAATCATTTAATATACTAAACGTACAGTATTATAAAATGATTAACTAAC
Organism: Lysinibacillus sp. UBA6686; assembly: GCF_002455205.1. Classification (NCBI taxonomy): domain Bacteria; kingdom Bacillati; phylum Bacillota; class Bacilli; order Caryophanales; family Bacillaceae; genus Lysinibacillus; species Lysinibacillus sp. UBA6686. Next base: position 9,860 of record NZ_DKJS01000009.1, read on the forward strand.
TTATGGAGGGAAACTACACGACGTTTTAATTATTAATTGTTAAGCATTATATTTCAATACAAGGAGTTGTATAAAATAGTGGATACTAAGAAACAAACAATTGAAAAAAACATTCCTTCGTGGTTAACCATTCTTTTGGCTACCGCATGTGGTATCATTGTTGCTAATTTGTATTACGCGCAACCCTTAGTTGGGGTAATTAGCTCATCAATTGGGTTGTCAGCAAACAGTTCTGGCTTAATCGTTACGTTAACACAAATCGGTTACGTTGTCGGTTTGCTATTTATCGTGCCTTTAGGAGATATTCTTGAAAATCGGAAGCTGATTGTCTCATCTTTACTTATCACCGCAGTCGCCCTTGCTACTACAGCAATGACGAAACAGATTTTGTTGTTCTTAGTCGCTTTGTTTGTCATAGGTTTAGGTTCGGTAGCTACGCAAGTACTCGTACCTTTTGCATCATATCTTGCTTCCGATTCCTCACGTGGCCGTGTTGTTGGCAATGTCATGAGCGGTTTGTTACTTGGAATTATGCTCTCACGCCCTTTATCAAGCTTAGTTGCTGACTTTCTTGGCTGGCATGCAATATTCATTTTGTCTGCCATAACTATTTTGGTTTTAGCCATTGTACTTTCGAAGGTGTTACCTACAAGAAAGCCTTCAGCGGATACACACTATATAGCGCTGCTCGGATCTATGTGGCATTTGTTACGAACAACCCCGATATTACGCCGTCGTGCAGCATATCATGCAGGTGTATTTGCATCTTTTAGTTTGTTTTGGACAACAGTTCCACAACTGCTAACTAGCCCTGCCTTTCACTTTTCTCAGAAAGAAGTTGCGATATTCGCGCTTGTTGGAGTCGCTGGTGCAGTAGCCGCGCCAATTGCAGGACGAATTGCTGATCGTGGCTTAACTAAACCTGCAACAGGAATAGCACTTCTTACAGTCGTTATTTCCCTTTTATTACCGCTTATTATTCAAACTAGCTCACCTATTGGAATAGCTGTTCTAGTAGTTTCATCCCTATTGTTAGATGCTGGGGTATCCGCAAATCTTGTGCTCAGCCAACGTGCACTTTTCTCGTTGAGCCCCGAAGTTCGTAGTCGTCTTAATGGACTATTCATGGCAATTTTCTTTTTTGGTGGTGCAATTGGGTCAGCAATCGGAGGATGGGCCTATGCAATTGGAGGATGGAGTACTGCATTATGGGTTGGGATAATGTTCCCTATATTTTCTATTTTTTATTTTGCCACAGAAAAGAAGTAATTCTAAGATAGAAGACCAATATCATTACTTAAACAAAAAAGCGAATTGGAATTATTATTTTCCAAATACGCTTTTTTCTTATTCAACTCAAACTAATATATTTTTTAGTTCTATCCCGAAAGTTAAAGCATTCGAAACTTTTACAGAAATGTATAATGAGTAGTGATTAACATCTCATATTGCATAAGTACTGAATGTAGAATAGAGGCATGGACACAACCCGGTTAAGTAAGTATTATTATAACCAAGAGAGGACGTGTCTGTTTTATGAGTCAAAAACGATACAACCAAGAATTTAAACAAACTGTAGTAGATCTTTATCACTCTGGTACATCGGTCAGTCAACTGTCTAGCGAATATGGCGTTTCTGAAGTAACTATTTATAAATGGATTAAGTTACATTCTCCAATCGAAGGTGCAGAAGAATTAGCTGCAGCGGAAGTTTCTTCGATCCAAAAAGAAAATCTTCGGTTAAAGCAGGAGATTGAAATCTTAAAAAAGGCTATGACCATATTCGCGAAAAAGTAACAGAACAAGAACTCATTGACCATATTGAAAACGAAAGCGAACATTATCCTATTCAATTAATGTGTCGCGTTTTAAAGGTACCCAAAAGTACGTATTATCAGTCTTTCCACAAGAAACCATGCGTGTACGAAGTTGAAAACAAAAAAATTACAGTACGTATTTGTGTCATTCACAAAGAAAGTGATGAACGATACGGTGCGCCGAAAATACATGCACAGTTACTCAAAGAAGGTGTGAAAGTAGTATTAAACGCGTACAACGACTCATGAAAAAAACTGGTATTCGCTTGAACATCACAAAAAAGTACCGTCCGACGCCAACACAAAAGCCCGTGGAAGAACGTGAAAATATACTTGAACAAGATTTCCATACAACGACGATTAATGAAAAATGGTAGCTGATATTACGTATATCCATACAATCCGCGATGGATGGTGCTACTTGGCGTCGGTTCTTGATTTACATTCGAAGAAAATTGTAGGGTATAAATTCGGATGAAAAATGACCGTAGATTTAATCGTTGAGGCATTGGATTACGCTGTACAAGCTCAAAATCCAACCCCAGGATTGATCATCCATACCGATTTAGGTACGCGATATACGAGTGAAACATTCCAAGAAAAACTAAAAAAGCACGAAATGATTCCGTCGTTCAGCCGTAAAGGTTGCCCATACGATAACGCTTTATCGAATCTTTTCATGCAACATTGAAAAAAGTATATCGAACGCGCTATGAAAATTATGAAACAGCTAGAATTGCACTATTTCAATACATTGAAGGTTGGTACAATCGCAAACAAATTCACGGTGCCATAGGCTTTTTAACGCCTGATGAATACGAAAATATGTGTCGAGCTGTAGCGTAAAACTTTGGGGTTCAAGCAATCTTCCCCTTCATATTTTGGGCACAACCTCCATGGATTTCTCGCTCTACATCCCGTGTAGTCTGTCAAAGGCTCTTTTCACTTTGACTGGCTACACGGGATGTGGAACACTCCATAAATGGTGGTCGCCACAAAACAAAAACTTAACTTTTGTGTGTCCGTAATCTTGACTTAGATCCATTTTTTACGTTCATGGTTATAAGAAACGACCAAAACAAAAGGGATTACGTGTTCAGTCTTTATGACTGAACTCACAATCCCTGTTAAATATTGATACCGGTGATCGGGACAGGGATTGTAGTAAAAAACCTTATATATCAAGGTTTCCTACCTGGAGTGTGTAAAATGATTTGGCAATGTAAACCTCAAAAGTACATACTTCACTTTCTTTTAAAGTAACATGCCTCAAGCATAAGTTTTTTGGTGGATCCTTGGTGGATCCTAGGTGGATCCTAGGTGGATCCTAGGTGGATCGAACCCTGACCTCATCGTGGTTAGTGGGGAGATAATCTTTTTAATTTGCCTTATCAGTTATAAACACCATTGGCATATACTAACATCGAGATTGTTCCCCCGCTTTTTGTTCCTTTTGAACTAGTAAAAGATACTTTGGCATTAACGATTAACATAACAGTGTTATTATTATCAACAGAAGTACCTGTTGCTTTCAAGTCAGAAGTAGATGGTTTATTGATTATATGGGCTGAATGGTCTGTAGCCCCCACTATTTTCCCATCATATATACAAGTTGCATTTATGACCACAGTACCAAGGTTGGCGTTATTATAAAGGTCAGTCATTACAACTTTCTTACTTGCATTTACCCCCGCTCGTGTTAATGTAGGAAGTACTCTAAATTCAATCCCGTCGATTTCGTAAACTTGCTCAGAATTGTCCGAAGCATCAATTTCGAGAAGAAAACCTTCTTCTGTAGGTTCTTCAGTTTCTGCTTCTTGTGCAAAAGCAGCTACTGGTGTTACGATACATAAAATCATTGTCAACAAACTCATCATCCATTTTTTCATTGTCAAATTCCTCACTTTTCCATTTTTTCTTGTATAACTACTACGATTTGAAGTGGCATCACATCCCTTAAAGTAAATTTTTCTATATGTGATAGTTCGAGAGATGCTAAGTTACTTAACAATATATAGGAAAAACCTACATCACTCAGCTATACATCACGATTTCTATGGTGTAGACTTCATATAACGTGGTGTAGTACCTATAGGATTATGACTTTGGAAAGGCAGATGATTATTGTTCGTTACCAAGCCATTAAAATTAAATGTGAATTCCACGCGTGCGTCTGTATTCTGTGTATCAATATCTTGTATATAGGCTTTCAATCTACTTTCTAGGTAATCTGGTATGATGAAATCTTCATAGGGTATTGACTTTAACTCATTAAAAGGTAATAAATAGGCTTCGATAAGGGTATTGAGCTCATCATATTCGACAGGTGCTAGTAGCTCATAGTCATATTCAATATGAATTACTGTTGTATATTTCTGTCCATGCTGTTTATGCACAATTTCAATCGGGTATCGGTATCTTGCTTCAGTTCCAATGACACCCGCTGAAAACACATCACGATAGAGCTCTTTGTTTATAGTAGGCTCAGGTGGCACAGCTTTTCTATCCTTCATATTCTGTGGGTAAATAATAAACTTGTCTGTTGCAAAGTCACCTCTGGATGCACCATTTAAAATGGAGTCTTTCATAAATGTTTCATCTAAATAATTCAACGGTATACTAGAAATAGCAAATGCTGAACTGACAGCCATTCCGCCTGTTGAAAGTAAAATTAATAGCGCCATCATAACGATTCCTGATTTCTTCTTACTCATATCCATAATGGAGAGTATCCTTTTTTTTAGAATTTGTTTACTTCCTAGAAAATTTGTAGAAAAAACACCTTCTCCTCTTTTTAATTTCTCAGCATGTAGTATCGTCTGACTATACGTTTTCCTAAGTTGGATGTCAGTATTTTTTACTACTTTATCATCACAAGCGTGTTCACAAAGATTGTCCAGTTCTTTAGCGAATAGATAGAACAATGGATTGAACCAATGAATACTACTAATCAGCAATACAAAAGCTTTATACCATAAATCCTTTCTTTTTAAATGAACTAACTCATGCTTCAATATCAAGTTTAGTTCTTCTTCTCGATAAGAATTATTAGGTAGCCAGATAGTATTATTAGTAAATCCCACTAACATGGGGGAATGGATAAAGCTACATTCTTTCAATGCGATTTCCTTAGTGATATTCATTTCACGTTTAACTTTTTCAAGCAAATGAAGGGTTTCCGTTTCAGTTATCGTTTGCCCCCATCTTTTCACCATGTTCATAAAACGATAATGTCTTACAAGATGAACTGTCAAAAATACAATGATTCCTAAAATCCATATGATCATCCCTATTTGCCATACAGAGAATGCTGATATGGTATCTACAGATGTCGACACAAGTGTTATTTGACTACTGTTAACTGGAACAAGTTCTTTAGATGGCAATGGCGCTTGTTCTGATAAATTGACAACTGTGGACGACATATTGAGCGTAAATGGTAAAATAAACCCTACAAGGATAACGAGCCAGCCATAATAGAGCCATTTAGCACTATATCGTTTTAAAAGGAAAGGTGTTACAGCTATAAAGAGTAGTCCAATAAAGGACATCACTACAGATTTAAAGAATAAACCTACCATGATACTTTGCATATTAATCCCTCTTTTCTTCCACCCATTTAATTAATAAAGCCAAATCTTCTTTAGAAATAGTATCGGATTTATAGAGTGTACCCACTAAATTCATAAAGGAGTTTTTATGATAGAGCTTCATAAAATGCTCTGTTTCAAAACTTAGATATGCACCTTTTTCTACTATAGGGTAATAAAATCTCTCCTTACCTTTTTTCTCACTACGAAGAAATCCACGTTCAGTTAATCTTTGCATAAGAGATACTACGGTTTGAATTTTCCAACCTTTCTCATTTCCTATTTCGCTCATTATTATTCCTGTAGTAATTGGAGGATTACTTTCCCAAACTATCTTCATAATCTCAAATTCTGCTTCAGGCAATTTTTTAATATTTACTCACCCCTTTTTCATTTAAGTCAATTGTCTTATTCGTATAGTATATCTTTCTCGAAACAATGTCAAATCTTGTTATATATGGGTATATATTATTTAAATACCAAAGGTTATTCCAACAGCCATTGCATTCTCTGTTCCAAGTTGCAGAAAATCTCTATGATGATGAAAGTTATTGGAAAAATTCGGTATAAACGTTCAATTATATGTAGCTACGGAAAATGAATTATGGGCAAGTATTACATCAAAAAGCAGTAGAATTAAAAACAAACCTTTTGACCTATAAGAATATTAATATTTTGAAAGTATGTACTTATAATGGTCGATGGAAAACCACAACCTATCGTTTTCTTTAAAAACGAAAAAAGCCCATAAACCTTGATATATCAAGGTTTATGGGCTTTCAAGTATTTCTTATATTGACTAACAAACTTCTAATGATACCGGTGGTCGGGGTCGAACCGACACTCCAAAGGAACACGATTTTGAGTCGTGCGCGTCTGCCAATTCCGCCACACCGGCATAATGGAGATAAAAAAAATCGGATACACCGATTAACAAAAATAATATGGAGGCGGCAACCGGATTTGAACCGGTGATAAGGGTGTTGCAGACCCGTGCCTTACCACTTGGCTATGCCGCCATCATATTTGGAGCGGAAGACGAGGTTCGAACTCGCGACCCCCACCTTGGCAAGGTGGTGTTCTACCACTGAACTACTTCCGCAAAAATGGCTGGGGTACTAGGATTCGAACCTAGGGAATGACGGAATCAAAATCCGTTGCCTTACCACTTGGCTATACCCCAAAATGTTTAATGGGGCGACTGATGGGAATCGAACCCACGAATGCCGGAACCACAATCCGGTGCGTTAACCACTTCGCCACAATCGCCATAATTATATTTTATTGGATTTATTAATTTTATAGAAAATGGGGCGACTGATGGGAATCGAACCCACGAATGCCGGAACCACAATCCGGTGCGTTAACCACTTCGCCACAATCGCCATAAAATTAATTGGCAGGGGCAGTAGGAATCGAACCCACACCAAAGGTTTTGGAGACCTCTATTCTACCGTTGAACTATGCCCCTATTTCAATAAAACTGGTGGAGGGGGACG
>NZ_DKJS01000008.1:0-61989 GCF_002455205.1 Lysinibacillus sp. UBA6686
TCATTGACATAATAGTATTTCAACAACAGGAACCCCTTTCACATGATGTGGTGAAAGGGGTTTTTAAGTGGATAGGCTGTTTTACTTTTTATTACACTAGAAAATTCTTTACAGTCACGAAATCTATGATAAGATACTATTTATTTTAATGGAAATAGGAGAAGTGAAATGTATTGGCAACTACAGTAAGAGAAAGTGATAGTAAAGACACAAACAAGTTAAGTTTATTTCATTTAACTTGGCCGATTTTCTTAGAAGTATTTTTATTTATGTTAATGGGCCTTGCTGATACTTTTATGCTAAGTGCTTTATCTGATAATGCTGTATCTGGGGTTGGTGCAGCCAATCAATATATTCATATTGCGATTTTAATACTTGAAGTAGTTGGTAACGGTGCATCGATTGTTGTATCTCAATATTTAGGCTCAAGGCGCTTTTTTGAAGCTGCGAAGATATCAGCTTTGGCAGTTACGATGAACATGGTTGTAGGAATCATTATGAGTGTGCTTTTTTTCTTCTTCGCAAGTCATCTAATGACAATGATGAACTTACAGGGAGAAGTACTTAAATATGCCCAAAGCTATTTAGTCATTATAGGAAGCTTTATTTTTTTACAGGCAATTATCAATGCATTAGCAGCAATAATTCGCGTGCATGGTTGGACGAAACAAACAATGTATGTATCACTAGGAATGAATGTGCTGCACGTTATTTTAAATTACGGTTTAATCTTTGGTAACTTAGGATTACCTGAGCTAGGTGTAAAGGGAGCAGCTATATCTTCTGTTATCAGCCGTGGATTAGCAGTTCTAGTATTTTTCTGGCTGCTGTATCAGGTGATGGAGGTAAGAGTGAAGCTAGAATATTATTTTGAGTATTCAAAGGACTATATTCGAAAAATATTAAACATCGGTTTGCCTTCTGCATTTGAGCAGGTGCTTTATCAATTCTGTCAGATAGTTTTCCTATACTATGCAACATATTTAGGGGCTGAGACATTGGCAGCGAGACAATATGCAATGAATATTTCAATGTTTACGTATTTATTTGCCATTGCAATTGGTACAGGAACAGCCATTATTATTGGCCGTTATGTTGGAGCTGGCAATAAGGATCAGGCCTATCAACAGCTTTGGAAAAGTGTACGTGCAGCCTTTGTATTTACATTTGCAATGGTGGCGATTGTGACAATCTTCCGTAAGCCATTAATGCATGTTTTTACGGATAATACAGAGATTATTGCTATTGGTGCCTCTGTATTAGCATTAAGTATTTTGCTTGAGACGGGACGTACAATGAATATTGTGGTTATTAACTCATTACGTGCCTCTGGTGATGCTAGATTTCCTGTGAAGATTGGCTTTTTATCAATGGTTTGTATGAGTCTTCCTTTGGGGTATTTATTCGTCTTTGTTTTAGATTGGGGTCTAGTAGGTATTTGGCTAGCGATATCAGCAGATGAATGGATGAGAGCGATTATCGTATACTTTAGATGGAAAAGTCGTAAATGGGAGCGTTATGCGCTTGTTTCGCCGACAGAACAAAAGGAGGAACATTGAATGGGGGCACTTTCTAAACGAGCTGCTGGAGCGGCTTTAATGAATAATAATCTATCACTTTTTGCCTGTCCAATTTGTCAGGAATCCATGACGATACAGGAGCAAGGGAGAATGGTATGTTCAGCCAATCATTCTTTTGATATTGCCAAGCAAGGCTACATTAATATGCTGACACATGGAGCTGCTTCAAAATATAGCAAGGAGCTCTTTGAGTCTCGTAAGACGGTTATTGATAGTGGCATTTATGATGAAATTGAAGATAAAATTATAGAACTAATTGCTCCTGCACAAACCGTGCTTGATACTGGCTGTGGGGAGGGCTCACATTTAGCCCGTATAATGGCTGAGAAAAAAGGCATTGGTGTGGGGATTGATATTGCGAAGGAAGGAATACTTGCTGCATCTAGACATTATCCAGAGCAGATTTGGTGTGTGGGTGATTTGGCGAAAAGTCCATTTGCAAAATCGAGCTTTGATGCCATTTTAAATGTGCTATCACCCGCAAATTACGAAGAATTTAAACGTTTACTAACTCCAGGTGGTTGTGTAGTAAAGGTTGTCCCTCAAAGTAGGTATTTGCATGAGCTTCGAGCACAATTATATGCGGATTCGGACAAGGAGTCCTATTCAAATGACCAAATAGTTGCTCGTTTTAAAGAAAGCTTTATGGAAGTAAGTGTGAAGCGCATCACCTATACGACACCATTTGCTACTGAACTAATCCCCGCATTGCTTGAAATGACGCCAATGGGGTGGCATAAAAAAGAAGGCGCTGCTATCCGTTTAAATGAAATTACAATTGATGTTGATATATTAGTGGGCCGTGTATAACTTTGAAGAAATTTGGAAACTCCTGTGAAAAAAACAGGAGTTTTGTCGTTTCTGGAGAAGAAGTAAGTGAGGTAATAGAGATGGAGGTGTGCGTATGGCAATGACCATGCCGGAAACAATACGTTCCACTGCAACAATTGGTGAACGCTTACTTTTTCGAACATTAAAGGAATATTTGCCTGATGATTATATTGTTTACTATGAGCCTGAAATTTTAGGAAGAAGGCCGGATTTTGTTATTTTAGGTCCTGATTTAGGGTTAATTGTACTTGAGGTGAAGGATTATACTAAGCACACCTTATTGCATGTCAATCAGGATACTTGGATGATTCGTTCTGCTAAAGGAAATCAAACAACGGTTAAAAGTCCATATAAGCAAGCAAAAGACTATATGTTCCATCTATGTGATGCACTTAAAAAGGATAAAGGTCTTGTGCAATTGGAAGGTAAATATCAATTTAAACTTAAATTCCCCTGTGGAGCAGGTGCGGTATTTACAAGAATGACACAAAGTGATTTTATTGAACATGATCTTTATAGTATAGTAGAGCCCAATTTTTGTTTAACTAGAGATGAAATTGATCCAGACTATGAAGGCTTTTCAGAGGAAAATCTCTTTGAAAAAATTATGAATATGTTCAGCATGCCATTCCGATTAAAGGAACCTCTATCTCCAGAGGATATCAATAGAATACGCTATCACCTATTCCCAGAGGTTAGAATAAGTGCGGAATTTAAAGCACCTGTCCCTTATCAAGATCAGTTATTGCTGTCATTGCATGATATCAAAACAATGGATTTACATCAGGAAAAATTAGCTAAGCAGATAGGTGATAAAAATCGACTAATCCGTGGAGTGGCTGGGAGTGGTAAAACTTTAATTTTGGCAGCTAGAGCCAAGATTTTAGCTAAGCAGCATCCTGATTGGAAAATTTTAATTTTGTGCTACAATATTTCTCTCGCTAAGGCAATAGAGCAAATGATTTTTCATATGATGTACACCCCTGATAGTTTGTTTGATTTTGATTTTTCACAGGGAATAGATGGCTACCAAGAGAAATCTCATCAAATACAAGTCCGCAATTTTCATGCATTTTTAAGACAGGATTTAAAAATCTCTGAGGAAAGAATACCACTTTTACTAGAAAAGTTAGAAAAGGGCGAAGCTATATTACCAAAATACGATGCTATTATGATTGATGAGGGGCAAGATTTTGAGAGTCAATGGTTTAAACTAGTGGCAAATTTACTAAATCCAAATACCATGTCACTACTCTTAGTTGAGGATCGTGCTCAATCAATTTATAAACGAGCGCGCTCTTATATTCAAGATACGGGTTTAAACTTCCAAGGTCGATCAAGGGTATTAAGTATTAATTATCGTAATACAGCCCAAATTGTGAAGTTTGCCTGGGATTTTTATCAACATTTCTCCATACTAAAAAATAAGGTTGTGTCAAAGGAGATAGAGGGCGAAATTATTGCTCCGCAAAGTACAAGACGTAAAGGAGAAGAACCAGCCATAATTCGACGTAATAATTTCTTTGAAGAGGCTCAAATTGTAGCATTACAAATTCGGAAATTGCATGTAGAAAAGAAAATCCCATATCATGAAATCCTTATTTTATACAGGGTACGAAAGAGTAAGGGACAGGATTATGTAGCCATTTTACAACAAAAGCTACGAGAATTAAATATTCCGTATTATTGGATTGCGGAATCGGCTGACAGCAAACGTGCCTTTGAGCGCAATGAAGAATCGGTCAAAATTAGTACAATTGATAGCAGTAAAGGCTTGGATTTTCAAGTAGTATTTATTGTGAATCTTGATAATACACCTTGGTATCTAGAGGAAGATTTAGAACAGGAAGCTTCACGTCTTTATATTGGTATGACACGTGCAAAGCAATATTTATGTTTATCTTATTCAGGTGATTCTGCCTATACACAATACTTTGATGAAATTGTTTTGACAAGAAGAAAGATAGATAATAAAGATAGCTATAGCGGATAGCGTTGAATGGACTTATGCAATTGCAGTATACTGGTCTTTTCGATTACAATGGGGATAACTATTGAAATAAGGTAGGAATGAAACAGTGTATAAATTAGCAGCAAATGTTGTCAAAGTGTTTTTAAAATTAATGGGCTCAAAGGCTCGGGTATATGGGGAAGAAAACTTACCAGAAGAAGGTGGGTATATTATTGCATGTACCCATACAGGCTATGTTGATATTTTAAATTTAGGGGTTGCGATGTATCCTAAAGAAATTCATTTTATGGCTAAAAAGCAATTATTTGAAATGAAGGGACTTGGCTGGCTTATTAAACGTTTAAATGCTTTCCCAGTTGACCGCGATAATCCTGGTCCTAGTGTTATTAAAATTCCCTCTCAATTATTGAAGGAGGGGAAAATTGTTGGTATATTTCCTTCAGGTACTAGAAGTGCAGAAGGTACAGATTTAAAGCAGGGTGCTATTACAATAGCACAACTGTCCAAAGCACAAATCGTACCAGCCGCATACGTGGGTGCGCGTAATGTTGGTGATGTTTTTAAACGTGGAAAAGGTTATCTAATTTATGGTGAACCCTTTTATGTTACGGGGAAAGGCAAAGAAGGACGCGATGAATTCACACATCGATTAGAGCATGAACTAATGTCTTTAACAGAGGAATTAGAACAGCGCATTGCAGTTGTGAAAAAATAAAGTCAATGTTATTTTGAGAAGATTTACTGAACGTTAGTATATTCAATTAAAAGAGCACTCAGAATCACGTTTGATTTTGGGTGCTTTGTTGTAGGAGGATATGGAAAATGATTCATGTACTTTTTGTATGTTTGGGGAATATTTGTCGCTCCCCAATGGCGGAAGCAGTTATGCGTAATTTGATTGAGAAAGAGAGCTTGACTCATAAAATAGCAGTGGATTCAGCCGCTACAAGTTCTTGGCATATTGGTGAACCTCCTCACAAAGGAACTCAAGAGAAGCTTAAAGAATACGGCATCTCCATAAAAGGAATGCAAGGACGCCAATTGCACAAGACAGACTTTGAAAAATTTGATTACATTATTGGTATGGATGAAAGTAATATACGAAATATTCGAGCAATGCTAGGCAATCCGGATTCGTCAAAGATTTTTCGTTTTTTAGATTTAACGATCCATCAAAAAGATGTACCTGATCCATACTATACAGGGGATTTTCAAGAAACATATGATTTAGTTTTAGAGGGCTGCTATGCTTTACTAGAAAAAATCAAAGGAGAACAAAAACTGTAGGAAATTGATGGTCAGGCGCCTTAATAACGCAAAATTTCATACTTTATTTTTAGTGTTAAACATTGGTACACCTAGCTTTGCAAGCGTATTTTGTGTTATTATTTGCAGAGTAAAGATACGATAAGTATTTAACTTCTTTCAGCAGAAGTTTCCCACCTCTATAGGTGGTGAGATGAATACGAATTTTATTTACTTTTTAGAGGGTGTCCAAACACCCGCTGAAATAGAGGAACTCAGTCTAAGAACGCCACGTCCTGTGGCAACGACTGGGTGACCAACATCTTGTTGGCCTAAAGCCTCCGGCGGATGTCACGGAATCGAAAAGGAATTCTTTGTGTAGCACAAAGCCGATTCCAGACGCAATTATGCCTAGGCATAATTGATTTACCATATACAGATGTGTAATTTCACATCTATGATTTTGATAAACTTACATGTTGAAAGAGAGTGGAAACAATGGGTCGTAAATGGAACAATATTAAAGAAAAGAAAGCGTCTAAAGACCAAAGTACGAGTCGCATTTATGCAAAATTTGGACGTGAAATTTATGTGGCAGCTAAATCGGGGGAACCAGATCCTGAATCAAACCGTGCGCTTAAAGTTGTTCTTGAACGAGCAAAAACATATAGTGTTCCTAAGCATATTATTGAAAAAGCAATTGAAAAAGCAAAAGGCGCTGGCGATGAAAGCTATGATGAATTACGTTATGAAGGATTCGGACCAGCAGGTACAATGATTATCGTTGATGCTTTAACTAATAATGTTAATCGTACTGCTTCTGATGTACGTGCAGCATTTGGTAAAAATAATGGGAATATGGGTGTAAGTGGGTCAGTTGCTTACATGTTTGATTCTACGGCCGTAATCGGTTTAGAGGGCAAGTCAGCAGATGAAGTTCTTGAAATTTTAATGGAAGCGGATCTTGATGCACGTGATATTCTAGAAGAAGAGGATACAGTTATTATTTATGCAGAGCCAGATCAATTCTTTGCTACACAAGAAGCTTTAAAAGCTGCTGGTGTACAGGAATTCACTGTGGCAGAGCTGTCCATGCTTCCACAAACAGAAGTAGCATTAACGGGTGACGATATAGTGAAATTTGAAAAATTAATTGATGCATTAGAGGATTTAGAAGACGTACAAAATGTTTTCCATAATGCAGATTTAGGTGAATAATTAAGAAAACCAGTAGCATAAACGCTACTGGTTTTTAATTAGGGGGAGACTTGTGCAAACGGTTTTAGCAATTGTTTTATTTTTAATAACGTTATTTTTTGTTATAGTCCAGCCACGCCAATTATCTATAGGTTGGTCTGCCTGTATAGGAGCTCTGTTAGCATTGGCACTAAAGATTGTTACTTGGCATGATGTTTTAGAGGTTACAGGGATAGTTTGGAATGCCACTTTATCATTTATCGGCATTATTTTAATCTCTCTTATTTTAGATGAAATCGGTTTTTTCGAGTGGGCAGCTCTACATATGGCACGACTTGCTAAGGGCAGTGGTATTCGATTATTTATTTATATTGCCTGTCTTGGAGCCATTGTTGCAGCTTTATTTGCGAATGATGGAGCAGCATTGATACTAACCCCGATTGTTTTAGCTATGGTTCGTAAGCTCCATTTAACTGAAAAAATGATTTTCCCATTTATTATTGCGAGTGGCTTTATAGCAGACACGACTTCATTACCCTTAGTCATTAGTAATTTAACAAACATTGTGTCAGCAGATTATTTTGATATAGGGTTTATGGAGTATGCCTTACATATGTTTCTGCCCAATATCATTTCTTTATTGATAAGCATTGTTGTACTTTATATTGTTTTTCATCGTTCAATTCCTAAAGCCTATTCTCTAGAGGCAGTTGAAAACCCGAAACTGGCAATTCGTGATCAAAAATTATTTTCACTTTCGTGGTATGTAATAGCTATTCTATTAATTGGTTTCTTTACGAGTGAGCTTTTAGCAATTCCAGTATCTTTTATTCTATGTGGTGTAGCGGCAATCTTTTTCTGGCTTGCGCGCAAAAGTGATACGGTCGATACAAAGCGAGTTGTAAAAGGAGCACCATGGAATATCGTGTTCTTTTCTATTGGGATGTATGTGGTGGTTTACGGCTTGAAAAATGTAGGGATGACGGGGTTGCTTGCAGATTTATTAGAGCATGCTATTCAACAGGGGTTAGTTGTCTCGACAATTACGATGGGGTTTGTTGCAGCGGTATTGTCAGCTATCATGAATAACTTACCTACTGTCATGATTGATGCGTTAGCTATTGCAGATACAAATGCTACAGGGATTATAAAAGAAGGGCTAATTTATGCAAATGTCATTGGCTCCAATTTAGGTCCAAAAATGACACCGATTGGCTCACTTGCAACATTATTATGGCTTCATATATTGGCGCAGAAGGATATTCAAATAAGCTGGATGCAATATATGAAAATAGGTATAATTCTAACAATCCCCACCCTTTTCGCTACTTTACTAGCTTTAGTTGCGTGGATAACCCTAATATCATAGAAATGCAGTCGAAATAATTAAAAGGCTAGCACAATGAGTAAGAAATGCCGATCAAACGAATTTACTAGCATTAACACGGAACGAAGGAAGTAATAGAGAAGCAATCAATACATGTAAATTAGCATAAAAGTCAAAAAACTATCTTTCAATGGGGACTTCCCCTGTGGAAAGATAGTTTCTTTATTAGCATAAAAGTATGAATATAAGCATATTTGTGTAAATAATCAAATAATTCGTGCATAAATGCGTTTTACCCATTGTGAAAATTTTCAAACCATAACATAATATATAATAATACATCTGATGAGCGAGAAAAAAAGGGGGTCAAAGCATGAAGTTTTTACGTTCGATACAGGGGAAACTGATTATCATTTCACTAGCATTATTAATAATACCTAGTTTAATTATAGGTTTAGTTAGCTATGGTAAAGCTAAAAATGGTATGGAGGATATTGGGGAACAAGTTATTAAAAATAGTGTTGAATCTGCTTTGCAATTAATTGAGCTCGCAAATGAAAGTGTAGAAAAAGGAGACATCCCTTTGGAGGTGGCTCAGGAGCGAGTGCGTGAGGCATTTCTCGGGCCAAAGGATAGTGAGGGAAAGCGGCCAATTAATTATCCTGGAGATTTAGGAGAGTACGGCTATATTTATGTCTTAGATGATAAGGGGACATTAACAACTCATCCAACTAGAGAAGGGGATAATCTATGGGAGGATCAGGATAGCAGCGGTAATTATTTTATTCGTGAAGTAACAGAAAAAGCACTTGCGGGAGGAGGTTTTACGGAGTATGAATTCGAGCTACCTGGTCAAGATGTATTAGCCGATAAAATTATTTATTCTGCTAAGGATCCTAATTGGGGATGGATCATAGCATCAGGTACATATATGCAAGACTTTAATAAGGAAGCTCATTCATTATTATTTGTTATTGGCATAACATTATTGGGGGCCGCCATTATTGGAACTACAGTTGTCATAATGGTTTCTAGACATTTAGCCGTACCTGTTCAAAAGCTATCTAAGCGTGTGCGTGAAGTAGCTAAAGGGAATCTAACAGTAGAAATTGAAGATTTACAACGCTCAGATGAAATTGGGCAGTTAAATGAAGGCTTCAATGAAATGGTCGATCAATTAAAAACGTTAATTACGGATGTAGAGGAAGCCATTGTAGAGATTCAATCAACATCATCAAATTTAACATCTGTCGCTGAGGAAACAAATGCTTATGGGGATGAAATAGTAAAAGCAATTAATGAGGTTTCAAAAGGGGCTGTAAAGCAAGCTTCGGATTCTGAGGATACAAATCGAACGGCTATTAATTTTGCGCAGCAGATTGAAGTACTGCATGATAAGAATGAATTAATATTTGACGCCTCCCAACATATGAAACAATCCAATCAGGAAGGACTTGTCAACTTAAATAGATTAAAAGAGAAATCACAAGAATCTTCAGCATTAATTTACACTGTACAATCAGTATTCAGTAGTTTAATTGAGAAAGTAAGAGAAATTGAAGGAATTGTCGGTACGATTACGGAGATTTCGGATCAAACAAATCTTCTTGCATTAAATGCATCCATTGAGGCAGCTAGAGCTGGTGAACATGGTAAGGGATTTGCAGTTGTGGCTGAGGAGGTAAGAAAGCTTGCTGACCAAACATCTGTTGCAACTGAACTAGTTCGAACAACTTTAAAGGGAATTGAAAGCGAAACCAATTTAGTAAACGACGAGATGAAGAAAACAAATGTCATCGTTCATCAGCAAAATGACTCTGTGGCTATTACTGAGTCCTCCTTCAAGGAAATTGAATTAGCGGTAGAGAAAATAATTGCAGTCATTGGGGATATGACTGAGGGCGTAGCGTATTTGAATAGCTCGAAGAATCACATTATGCACTCTATTGAAAGTATTGCCTTGATAAGTGAGAAAAATGCCGCTGCATCAGAGGAGGTAACAGCCTCAGTGGATGAACAACAGCGTGCGATTCAATTGGTTAGTGAATCTTCTAATGATTTAACAGACGAAATAACAGCATTACAGGAATCAATTAGACGCTTTATATTAAGATAATTGAACAGGATGTTTGTACCGTAGCACCGGACAAGCATCTTTTTTTCTTTCCTAAACGTTAATAAAAGGTAGGGGAGGAAATTATCATGAAAAAATGGGTGATGAGACTAGGCTTATTAAGCATTGTCATATGTATTGGCATGTATATTTGGCTAGGTAAAGAGATGAAGGAAGGCGTTCAGCCAGCTGCAAACGGAAAAGCTGCGTATATGATTGTGCTAGGTGCAAAGGTAAAACCAGGGGGCATTCCATCGCTTTCATTGAAAAATAGATTGGAAGAGGCTGTGAGGTATCTAAAGAAATACCCTCATGTCCAAGTAATTGTTTCTGGCGGACAAGGGCCGGATGAAGATCAGACTGAGGCTTCAGTTATGCTTGAATATTTACTAAACAATGGCATCGAAGCTAGCAGAATAATAGCAGAAGATCGATCTACATCAACCTATGAAAATTTACTATTTTCAAAGGAACTACTACCGAAGGAAACGAAGCATGTTACGATTGTCTCCAATGATTTTCATTTAAAGCGAGCAAAATATTTAGCTGAAACATTGGATCTAGAGGTAGATGTGGTGGCGGCCAAAACACCAAAATCAGTAGAAGCAAAGTTAAGGCTACGTGAAAGAGCAGCATTATTAAAAACATATATAATTGGCTATTAAATTGTTTCTTAATACTAGATATTTGGCATATAATAGAAATATAACGGTGTATGAAAGAGGGGACTTCTATGAAAACGTTTAAAGACTATGAATACCGTCGACCAAATATTGAAGAAATGAAAGAGCAGCAATTATCTTTAATTGAGCAATTTAAACGTGCGCAGACGATGGACGATCAAAGTAGCATCATTCAGCAACTCAACGCTTTAAGTAATGATTATGCTACAATGGCGAATTTAGTGTATATACGTGCATCAATTGATACAAATGATGAATTTTATCAAGCAGAGCGTGATTATTTCGATGAGGTGGGTCCCGAGCTAGAAGAGGTAACTACAGAATATTATAAAGCATTGATAGCTTCTCCATTTCGTGAACAATTAGAGAATAAATGGGGTCAGCAGCTATTTGATTTAGCAACTTATCAAATTAAAGGCTTTTCACCAATAGTCATTGATTTAATGCAAAAGGAGAACAAGCTTGTATCAGAATATAATAAACTAGTAGCCTCCGCACAAATTGATTTTAATGGGGAAACATTAACACTTGCTCAGCTTGGACCATTTGCAGAGTCCACTGATCGTGAAATACGTAAATCAGCAACAGAAGCACGCTTTGGCTTTTTTGCTGAGCATGAAGAAGAATTTGATCGACTCTATGATGAGCTTGTAAAGGTACGTCATGAAATTGCCGTTAAACTAGGCTATAAAAATTATGTGGAGCTAGGCTATGTTCGCATGAACCGCATTGATTATAATGCAGATATGGTGAAGAAATTCCGCGATCAGGTTCGCGATTTAATTGTACCAGTTGCTTCTGAGCTGTATGAGCGTCAGGCAAAGCGAATTGGTATTTCTGATTTTAAATTCTATGATGAAGCATTAAACTTCTTATCAGGAAATGCAACTCCAAAGGGTGATCCAGCTTGGATTGTAGAGAACGGTAAAAAAATGTATGAGGAATTATCACAAGAAACGGGTGAATTCTTCAATTTCATGATTGATCATGAATTAATGGACCTAGTCGCGAAGAAAGGGAAAGAAAGCGGTGGGTATTGTACATTTATCGAAAACTATCATTCACCATTTATCTTCTCAAACTTTAATGGTACTTCAGGTGATATAGATGTATTAACACATGAAGCTGGACATGCCTTCCAAGTGTATTCAAGTCGTGACATCGGTATTCCAGAATACTTATGGCCAACATTTGAATCTTGTGAAATTCACTCAATGAGTATGGAATTCTTCACATGGCCTTGGATGGAGCTGTTCTTTAAAGAGGACACAGAGAAATATAAATTTACACATTTAAGTAGTGGTCTATTATTCTTACCATATGGTGTTGCGGTAGACGAGTTCCAACATGTAATATACGAAAATCCAACAATGACACCTGCTGAGCGCAAGTCAGCATGGAAGAAAATTGAGGAAACGTATTTACCACATCGTGACTATGATCATAATAATTACCTTGAAGCAGGAGGAATTTGGCAACGACAGGGTCATATTTATGCAAGCCCGTTCTATTATATTGATTACACGCTAGCACAAATTTGTGCCTTCCAGTTCTGGAAGCGCTCAAGAGAAGAGTTTGAGGAAGCGTGGAAGGACTATTTACATTTATGCGGCTTAGGTGGTTCTATGTCCTTTACAAAGCTTGTAAAAGAGGCTGGCTTAATATCACCATTTGAGGATGGCTGTGTCGAATCAGTTATTGGTGAAATCAAGGCGTACCTAAATTCAGTAGACGACACGGCACTATAAATCTTATACACACTTGATTATTTAAATTCGTGACACTTTCACTGTGTAAATACTTGTGAAAGTGTGCGAATTTTTTAGTTGTGAATGTATGTATAGTAAATTTTATTTTAACAATCAATACTAGGATACTTGCGAAATGGTTAATATATCAGTAGTATTTTCAGTAACTGTGAAAAAAGGAAGTGAATGAGAGTGACAAGAAAAGTTTGGTTTCAAGTAGGCGTAGGGATATTATTAACACTACTAATCATTAAATATTTTGTGGAGATTCATTGGATTTTTTCACCGCTAGTTATCCTATTAAAAGCGATTTTTGTGCCTCTATTACTTGGTGGTGTTTTATACTATGTGACAGAGCCAATTCAGCGATTTTTGGAAAAACGTAAATTCCCGCGGTGGGCAAGTATATTAACAATTATTATAGGGTTAATTGCTATTGCAGGCATCTTTGGATGGATTGTAGGAAATCCGATTGCAGAGCAGGTCAATAAATTAGTAAAGAATGCACCTATGATTAGTGCGAATATAAGTGCAAGTATTAGCACAAGTATTCAAGATGCAACGGACTATCTGTTGCAAAATAAGGATAACTTCCCAACACAGTTGAAAGATATTATTGATAAAATGGCAAACTCCGTACAGGATATTGCGGTAGTGGCAAGTAAAGGGCTTGTCTCCTTTTTACAATCTATAGTGTCTGTCTCCTTATTGGCTATTTTAATTCCATTCTTCTTTATTTTTATGTTGAAGGATCACGAAAAATTTGCGCCTTCGATTTATAAATATTTCAGTGGTGAACGTCGTGAATGGATTAAAAAAACATTAAGTGAAATTGATGATGTTCTACGTAGCTATATTCAAGGACAGCTGCAAATTAGCTTTTTATTAGCGCTTATTATGTACGTTGGGTATTTAATTATTGGTTTAGAGTATTCATTGCTCCTTGTCATATTCGCTTTCTTTATGAATATGATTCCGTTTATTGGACCTTGGATTGCCTTTACACCAGCTTTAATTGTTGCAGTAATACAGGATCCAGTTCTTGTAATATGGGTATCAGTTGTAACACTTGTTGCGCAGCAAATTGATAGTAACTTTATAACACCAAATGTTATGGGAAAAACACTAGATATACATCCATTAACAGTTATTACGATAATTTTAGCAGCAGGTAATATTGCGGGCTTTATCGGAATTATTATTGCTGTGCCATTTTATGCCGTATTAAAGGTTATCGTATCCAATATTTATGATCAACGTAACGCAATTAAGAAAAGGGCTACGAAGTCAGTATAGGAGTCGAAAAAATGGAACAAGAAATTGTGAAGGTTTTTAATGAGCAGCATGAACAAATTGGAACAGCAACGAGAGCTGAGGTACATGAGAAAGGGCTGTGGCATGAAACATTCCACTGTTGGCTTGTCAATGAGAATTATATCTATTTTCAAATCCGTAGTGCACAGAAAAAAGACTACCCAGGCTTGCTGGATATAACAGCAGCAGGGCATTTATTAGCCGTTGAGACAGTTGAATCAGGAATTCGTGAAGTAAAGGAAGAGCTGGGTCTTGCTATCAATGTGGATGATGTCGTAAAAATGGGCATGACATCCTGTAGTATAGTTTCAGAAAATATGATCGACAATGAATTTTGCCATGTTTACATATATCCATTCAAACATGATTGGGATTCTTTTGATCTTCAATATGAGGAAGTGTCAGGGGTTGTGAGAGCCGATTTAAATGAGGCAGAGGCCTTCTTTTTAGGAAAAACAGCCACTCTTAATATTGAAGGCTATGAATACTTCCCTGACGGTCAACGAGCAAAAATTGTGCGTCCAGTTAGTGCTGCACAGTTTGTTCCATATCGAGAACTATATGTAGCACATGTGATTCAGTTTGTAAAAGACAAGATGTTTAAAACAACATAAGTAAAATAGGACAAGAGCTATTCATTAATAGTGCTTGTCCTATTTCGCTTCGTTATAACAGAAAAAATAAGTTATACTGTAGGAAGATTGTATAGAAAAGGAGCATTTTATATGCTAACATTTGAACAAAAACAAGGTATCATCGAATCATTTTCTGAGCTTACTAAGAAGGAAATTTCTTTAAAGCGCTTAAATTATCATTTTATGGACAGCCTGTATGAAAAGACCATTGTTGTAGAAAAGCTTCATCCAAATGGCAACGGATTTGTCTATGTTGGAGATTTATTGCGTTATGAGGAAGAGGCGAATGATAAAGGCTTAGTGAATATACGTGATTATGATGAGCAACGACTTCATGAAATTATTGAAGATGCTATTCAATATTTATCAGAGGAAGAGGATGAACAAGAGCCGATTGTTGAGATATGGCAAAGTAGAGATAATGTACAATTAACATTAGCCTTTGAGCAGCGTTCTTGGAATGTTTATCATGGAGAAAATTTAGAAGAAGCTTTTGGTACGTATGATGCTGCGAAAGAATATTTACTAGAAGAAGGTTTTCGGAATAAGAAATAAGTAGTTCGGGGGAACAGGGTCAATGAATGGGAAAAAATTAGTGGGAATAGTAATTGTAGTTGTTGTTGCAGCGTGTTTATTTTCAGTTTTCACGATTACTAAATTTTACAAAGACCACGAGAAACAGCCAAATAGTGAAAATCGTGAAATAAATAAGTCAAAGAGCTTGAATTTAATTTTACCACAGGCTACAATTATCTCGAATTCAAGATAATTGGAAGGTGGACTGTTTATGCAGCACGTTTTTTATAAAGGAACAGATGAAACAAAGCCAGTATTGTTGTTACTACATGGTACAGGTGGAAATGAGGAAAGCCTAATTGGTCTTGCAAGGGAAATTGATGAAACTGCAAGCATTTTAAGCGTTCGTGGGAATGTGTTAGAGAATGGCATGCCACGCTTCTTTCGTCGTTTAGCGGAGGGTGTTTTTGATATGGAGGATTTAATCTTCCGTACAAAGGAATTATATGACTTTTTATCAGAGGCAGCACAGCAGCATGAATTTGACCGCAAACAAGTTGTAGCTATTGGCTATTCAAATGGTGCAAATATTGCTGCAAGCCTATTATTCCATTATGAGAATGCTTTAGCAGGTGCTATTCTTCATCATCCGATGGTACCAAGAAGAGGCATAGAACTTCCGAAACTTTCATCTATTCCTGTCTTTATCGGTGCTGGTACAAATGATCCGATGTGTACTGCACAGGAATCAGAGGATTTAGGGGCACTTTTAACTTCAGCAGGCGCAAATGTGACAACTAAATGGTTTAATTTTGGTCACCAGCTGACTATGCCTGAAGTAGTAGCAGCAAAAGAATGGTATAACAATATTTATGCATAAAAGGAAAAATCCGCAGCCCTACAAAGGAAGCGGATTTTTTGATCTTACTTATTTTTTTTAGCAAAGGGTAGCCACCAGTTCCAGTCACCGAACAGCTTCATGAGACTAGGTACAAGCATAAGACGGATAATGGTCGCATCAATTGCAACGGCAATGGCTATACCTACACCAATTTGTTTAACAGGCATTACATCCGTAAAGGCAAAGGCACCTGTAATAACAATCATAATAAGTGCTGCAGATGTAATAATACGACTAGTAGAAGTAAGTCCATCAATTGTGGCACGTGTATTATCTACGCCTTTTAAATATTCCTCTTGAATACGTGAAATTAAGAAGACTTCATAATCCATACTTAAGCCAAACACCAGACAGAAAACAATAACTGGAATAATCAGGACAATTGAACCTGCATCGATACCAAAATGTCCATATTGGAAAATATAGACGAGTATTCCGAAGGCAGAAGAAAGACCAATAATATTCATAATAATCGCTTTTAGTGGAATTAATACGGATCTGAAAGCGAGCATTAAAATAAAAAATGTTGAAATAAGAATAATAGAAATAGCCAATACAATTTTATTGGCAATTTCATCGAAGATTTCTTGATTGAATTTTGCCTGCCCACCGAGTGCAAAATCAACGCCTAAATCCTTATCTTTCCATTTTCGAGCAAATTTTTGCGCAGTAGATGAAGAACCGGCCGCATCTAATGTAATTGGGATAAATAGCTGAGTATCTTTAGTAAACGTACTTAAAACGGGCTGTAATTGCTCTGCTACCTGTGGAATTTCCAAGGAAGCATTCAGTTCCTCAGGTGTGTTGATGTTAGCAGCCGTATAAATCGTTGACACATTCGTTACTAATGGATCAGCAAGTAGCTTTTCCTGAATCGTATAAATAAGCTCTCTCGCCTCATGATTCTCCCATCCTTCCTTTCGATCAGCGAGCAAGTATAATGTCGAGGTTTCACCAAGCCCAAATGTGTCATCTAATTTATCATAGGCTGTACGTGCATCATATTTAGTCGGTAATGAGTCCACTTGAGGTATTTTAAGTTCAATATCCTTCAATGGAATCATACCAATACCTAATAGGAATAATGCTGCAATAACAATCGTTACTGGATACTTCATAACAAAGCCTGCAAAGCCACGCCATCGATTAGCTCCACCGGGCTTTACACGTATTAAACGCCATTTATTTAAGCGATCTCCTAGGAGCATCATCGTAGCAGGTAGTAGCGTAAGGCCAGAAAGAACTGCCAGTAATACCACAATCGTTCCACCTAATGCAATGTTATGGAAAATTTCAACGTCTATGACTATCATCGCACCCAAACCAATCATCACACATACGGCTGAAAAAATAATAGATCTTCCAGCGGTTTGTATAGCGATTTGTATGGCCTCAGGGATGGATGTATGAGCCCGTTCCTCACGATAACGGTTAATAAACAATAGAGCAAAATCGATACTTAAAGCTAGTCCAAGCATAGGTACTATATTTAATACAAAAATAGATAAGTTAACATTACCGCTAAGCAATGTCATAACGCCAAATGCAGTGACAACTGTGACAACACCAATAATAATTGGTAGTATAGAGGCTACAACAGTCCCAAAAGCAAGTAAGAGGACTATAATTGCAATTGGCAAGCCTATTGCTTCTGCGGACGCTAAATCTTTTTGACTGGCTGTATTAATGTCTGCAGAAATAACGGGTCCACCTGTTATAGTAACACCGTCTTTTTCAATCAAAGAACGAATATCCTCTACAATATCAGTTTGATTATCAATATTATTTTTCAGATGAACCATAGCATAGGCAATGCCGTTCTTTTGTAAAGAGGCATCATCAAGTGGTGACTGAATGGAGTGGATTGCCTTGATGGTATCCAACTTCTTTAAAGTATCTTGAATTTCCTTATCTTTAGCTGGATCGAAAACAACCAAAATTGTATCTGAAGGCAAATCAAAATTTTTGGCTAGCTCTTTTGTGACATAGGTATGATCTCCTTCCACAAAAAAGCCATCTCCTTGCAACTTACTTGGCAATTGTATGGCAAAAACGGCCATAGCAATAAAAATCACAAGCCAAATAGCTACAATGGCTTTTGCATGTGCTGTTATAAAAGCTGAAAAAATTTTCATAGTTGTGTAGCATCCCCCTTTTCAAATAGTGTAAAGGATGTGTCTCATTTTGTCGTGTGACAATGTTAAGACTCCTGTCCACTAATGAACAGGAGTCTTAAAGTGTTGAAAATCAAAATGGTCAATGATACCTTTGTGAGTATTTAGTCAACATGAAGGTGAATCTCGTTCCGAGCTACTCGCTTTATTGCTGACGCTTCGCTTTCGCACGGAGCAAAGCTTCCAGTGGGCGGCAACATGAGTGAAGAAAGCAGTTAGTCGGAACGGAGATAGACTTCTCGTTTTGAAAAAGGGCTATACCAACAACAAGAGACTCCTGTCCACCAATGAACAGGAGTCTTAGATGTAATTTAAAAGAATAAAGATAATAATAAGTAAATAACAGCAGCCATTACTGCAGAAATTGGCATTGTAATAATCCAAGTAGTGACTATTTTACGAGCCATTCCCCAGTTAACACCTCGTACACGTTGTGCAGAGCCTACCCCCATAATTGAGGAAGAAATTACGTGAGTTGTTGATACTGGTAGATGGATTAAAGTAGCGCCAAAAATTACAGATGCAGATGCTAAGTCTGCAGCTACCCCGTTTACAGGGCGGATCTTCATAATTTTACCGCCGACTGTTTTAATAATTTTATAACCGCCTATAGAGGTACCAAGACCCATAGCAGTTGCTGCCGCTGCACGTACCCAAAAAGGAATTTCATCCCCTGTATGTAAGCCTCCAGCAATTAAAGCCATGGTCATAATTCCCATTGCCTTTTGAGCGTCGTTTGTCCCATGTGTAAATGATTGAATAGCTGCTGTGAAAATTTGCATCGTACGGAATCCTTTATTTGTACGATATAAATTCAAATTTTTAAATAATAGTTTAAATAGTGTCATCATCAGAAACCCGGCACAAATAGCAAGGATTGGTGAAAAGACCAATGCCATGATAATTTTAGTAAAGCCGCCATAGTTTAAAACGTTGAAACCCGCAGATGCTACAGCAGCCCCTGCAATGGAACCGATTAATGTGTGTGATGAACTAGAAGGAATTCCAAAATACCATGTTAGTAAATTCCAGATAATTGCCGAAATTAATGCGGCTAAAATAACAATTGAGCCTGTTGTGTCTCCTTGAAAGGCATTTAAAGAGAAAGGATCTACAATGTCTTTTGTAAGAGCTTTTGCCACACCAACAAAAGTAATAGCCCCGATAAAATTCATCGTTGCTGCCATTAAAATGGCTGCTCGTGGTGGTAATGCTCTAGTGGAAACCGAAGTTGCGATAGCATTTGCTGTATCATGGAAGCCGTTGATAAAGTCAAATGTTAGGGCAAAGATGACGACCAGTACGGTTAGTATAATGATTGTGTTCATTGTAAGTGCCCATCTCCTAATTACGCGTTACGCATGATAATTGTTTCCATTGTGTTGGCAACATTTTGACAATAATCAGCGATATCTTCTAATTGTTCATATATATCTTTAAATTTAATAATTCGAATCGGATCTTTCTCATTTAAAAATAATTGTTTGATGGATGAACGTTGTACTTCATCACATTCACGCTCATAATCTTTAATTAGAATTGCGTGTGGACGCATACCAATAAGATTCTTTTTCTTTAACTCTTCTGTTGCTTTAACAATTTCATCAGCACTTTTTGAGATGTATCCTAAGAAGATACGCATTGATTCATCGACTTCTGTTAGGGAGAACATTTCAAAATGAGCGATACAATGCTCCGTACCATCTAATACATCATCCATACGAATCGCAAATTCTAAGATGTCTTCACGCTCGATAGGTGTCATAAATGATTTATTTAGCATGACGATTAGATCATGAATGAGCTTATCGCCAGCCGTTTCGTAATTTTTCATAGTAATGCTAATCTCTTTCAGGTCAGCTACACTGTTGATACGAAAATCATTTGCGTAATGTACGGCCTCTCTCATATTTTCAGCAATTTTATGCAGGGCAATAAAGAAAGGGTCTTGTTTTTTTGAGTTAAGCATGCAAATCGAATCCTCCTGGATATAAAATTAATCGACCTCTAAACTTTACTATCATAACAAAATCTTTAATTTTTCTACATAAAATTCATACATTCTACACAAAACTTTACATTCCTGTAATATGCAAAATGTTCACAAAATATAAGCTGGAAACTGAAAATAGTAATAAAAGAGCTTTTAAATAGGGGATTATAATAGCCAGTATTATACAAAGAACTTTCAATCGTCAATGTAATTGTAAAGATAATGTAAAGAACGGCTTTCTATTTAGTGTGCCCTTTTTCTTAAGAATATCTTCATTTTTATCCTTTAACTTTTTTAAGAATTTTTTTCTACAATAGAAAGAGAATGAGAAAGGGGCGTTAATGACAATGATTCAAGTCGAGAACTTACAACATACATTTTTAATCGGAAAAAAGGGCAAGGAAAAACAAATTCCTGTATTGAAAGGAGTTAACTTTGAGGTTAAGCAAGGAGAGATTGTTGCAATTGTTGGCAAAAGTGGGTCTGGAAAATCAACCCTATTACAAGTTTTAGCGGGATTCATGAAATCTGAGCAAGGATCTATCAAGATTAATGGAAAGGAAACAGCTCATCTTACAGAAGCAGATAGTGCAGCTTTTCGTTTGAGCCAATTTGGCTTTATTTTTCAAAACTTTCAATTAATGCCCGGATTATCTGCGTTTGAAAATATTGAACTTCCTTTAAAGTTACAGGGCGCTAGGAAAGCTGTGCGAAAGGAAAAGGTAAAAAAAATAATGGACAAGGTTGGCTTATCAGAGGTATCAGACCATTATCCAAATGAATTGTCTGGTGGGCAGCAACAGCGTGTAAGTATTGCTAGAGCTTTGATCACTAATCCACCTATACTGTTGGCAGATGAACCTACAGGAAGTCTTGATTCGGAAACTGAGCAAGATATTTTGTTGCTTATCCAAAGCTTAAATCGTGAGCTTGGTTTAACATTTGTCATCATTACTCATGACGAAGAAGTAGCAACCATAGCGCATAGACGTTTCCGTATGTACGACGGTGAGCTTGTTAAGGAGGAGGCTTAACATGTTATTTAAAGATCAGATAGATTTTGTTACACAACATATTAAGAAAAATAAATTACGTGTCTTTATGACGGTGCTAGCAGCAACAATGGGCTGTGCATTTTTAATTGTCCTTGCATCTGTAGGATTTGGTCTACAGGATTCATTACGCAATGATATATTATCAAATGAAAAGGTAACAAAAATTCAAGTATTCGATAATGAGCCGTTTACAGATAAACAAATACAGGAAATAAAAGGGGTCGAGCATGTTGAAACTGTACTTGAAACAATTACAGTGAATGCCTCTGCACACTCATTTTTTGAGGGACGAGATACAAGCTCTAACCTCTATGTTGCCAATATGCAGGATTTTGAGCAAGTAAATGGCAAGCTTGCAGAAGGGAAGTATCCATCAAAACCAAATGAAATTATTGTTGGCTATCATTTTGCTCAAACCTTATTAAATGATGCTGAGCGTAAAATCATTGAAGAAAAAAATAAAGAAGCCGAGGTAGAAGGCACATATTATGATGGTAAAGAAGAAGGGTATAAGGAATCTTTAATTGGCAAAGAAATCGAATTGTCACTCGCACCTAACCTTAGTGCAGCTAAAGAGACAGAGAAAATGAACTATACAATTGTGGGTGTGATGAAGGAGCCCTCCTATGATTGGATGATTAATAACGCTGTCTATATGGACATAGAACAAAAGCCAGTATTAGCATCTAATTTGGCTACAACGGTAGATGTTAAAGAGGATGAAATGTTTTTCTCGGAATTTAATATTTTTGCTGATACGTTAGAAAATGTGAAGCCTATATTAGATAGTCTTAAAGATAAAGGCTATAGCGTGTATTCTATTACTGAACAATTAGATCAAATGAATGTATTTTTCCTTGTTCTAAAGATTGGTCTTATATTTGTTGGAACAATTGCCGTATTAATTGCATCAATTGGTATTTTCAATACAATGACAATGGCCGTAACAGAGCGTACTCGTGAAATTGGTGTGCTAAA
Organism: Lysinibacillus sp. UBA6686; assembly: GCF_002455205.1. Classification (NCBI taxonomy): domain Bacteria; kingdom Bacillati; phylum Bacillota; class Bacilli; order Caryophanales; family Bacillaceae; genus Lysinibacillus; species Lysinibacillus sp. UBA6686. Next base: position 22,263 of record NZ_DKJS01000008.1, read on the forward strand.
GGCCATTGGTGCTAGTCCTAAGCTTATCCAACGATTATTTTTAATGGAAAGTACGTTCATTGGTCTCGTGGGTACTGTTATTGCAGTAGCAATATCATATGCAATAAGCTTCGTAGCTAATGCCGCATTACCGTTAATTTTAAAGGCTGCAACAGGTGAAGATGCTTTTAGTAATAACAATATTATATTTTCCTTAATTCCTTGGCAGCTTGTTGTTATTGCAGCAGCTATCAGTATTGGAGTGGCTATGATTTCAGGCTATCGTCCAGCACGTAAAGCCACTAAAATCGATGTTATCCAAGCGTTACGACAAGAACTATAATAGAGAAGGCGGTCCAAATATATTGGACCGCCTTTTTTTCTGTGTTTACTATAAAAAATTATAAGTATGTTTCTAATTCTTTCGCTAAGAATGGCTGGGCATTTAGTAAGGCTAAAAAATTATCGTAACGAGCACGCTGTTCGGAGCTCGTTTTTTTACCTGTGTGATAAGCACGGATAAGAATGTTTTTTGGTGTGTTTTCCATGTCGATAAACTCCAGTAATTGTGCCTCATAGCCAACAAGAGATAAAATTTCGGCTCGAATAGCATCCGTAGCAAGTGCAGCAAATCGTTCGCGTACAAGTCCATGCTGAAGCATGATGTCAAGTGCTGGTGTATTTAATTGGCGATTTAATTCATGCTGACAGCAAGGAACGCTTAAAATAACCCTTGCTCCCCATTTCACAGCACGTGCTAAAGCCATATCTGTGGCAACATCACAGGCGTGTAATGTCACAACCATATCTACATTTGACTCACTATTATAATCATTAATATCCCCTACTAAAAACTCAAGCTGCTCGTAACCTAAATCATTTGCGATTTTGGAACATTCTTCAATGACTTCTTTTTTCAAATCTAAGCCTGTAACACGAATATCTAAACCCTTTTCAACTTTCAAATAATGGTAAAGCGCAAAAGTTAAATAGGATTTTCCAGAGCCAAAATCTAAAATACGCACCTGGCGATCCTTTGGTAAATAAGCAAGGGCATCATCAATAAATTCAATAAAGCGATTAATTTGTTTAAACTTATCATATTTTTGTTTTTTAATTTTTCCTTCTTCTGATTGCACGCCAAGACGGATTAAAAATGGATATGGTTGATCCTCTCTAAGAAGATAGTTTTTTTGGCGATTATGCGCTAAATTAATTTGCTTGGGAGCGGCTGATTTATCTGATTTCCATAGTACTTTATTCTTTTTGGATAGTTGAATTTGTACTTTTTCGTCTATAAAATCCATATGCGCTTGACGGTATTCATTAAAAAATAATGCAAGTCTTACTGGAAAATCCTCTAGAGGGACATTTTCATGTTTTAAAATACGTTCAAATTGGTACTCAATTTGTATATGATAAACATCCTTAAGCAAAATAGGCTTTAGCTTGATGCGCTTAACTTCATTTGATTTCATTCGTGGTTGACTAATGGTCGCTGTAACAAGTTGCTGCTGTAAAATTCTCTCTGTCAGTTGAGTTTTCATTTCTTCAAATATCATACTTTTTCGCCTTCTTTATTCAGTAATAGATGGCACTAGTTTAACACAATTTATATAGAGCGATGATACTTTAAGTGTTATACAAAATGCATAAAAGTAATTTTATGGGAATATTTACTTTAAGTAGAATAGATGAAAAAGCCACAAGGAGGAGAAAATATGTCAGGTAACATGTATCAATTACTGGCGATTGTTATTTATATGGTAGTAATGCTAGGAATCGGCTGGTATGCATTCGTTAAAACGTCCAATTTAACAGATTATATGCTTGGTGGTCGATCACTTGGCCCTGCTGTAACAGCCCTTAGTGCAGGAGCAGCGGATATGTCAGGCTGGCTCTTAATGGGCTTGCCAGGAGCCATTTATTTATCTGGTTTGGTGGAGGCTTGGATTGCTATTGGGTTAACCGTAGGAGCCTATTTGAATTGGTTGATTGTCGCTCCACGATTGCGTGTCTATACACAAGTAACAAATGACTCCATCACCATTCCAAGTTATTTAGACAATCGTTTACGTGACCATACAAAGCTGATAAGAATTGCATCTGGTATTATTATTTTAATATTTTTTACATTTTATGTATCATCGGGAATGGTAGCAGGGGGTAAGTTTTTTGATAGTTCATTCGGCTATGACTATCATACAGGTTTATTAATTGTGTCTGCAGTTGTTGTAGCTTATACACTATTCGGGGGTTTTTTAGCGGTTAGTTATACCGATTTTTTACAAGGGCTCATTATGTTTTTGGCACTCGTAACTGTACCATTATTTGGTCTATTTTTAACGGGGGGTCTAGGGGATACGATAGCATCTATTAAAGCGGTAAATCCTGAGCATTTAAATTTATTGCCAGCAACTGCAACAGCAGCAGGAGTTATTTCTTCGCTTGCATGGGGGTTAGGTTATTTTGGACAGCCACATATTATTGTTCGTTTTATGGCCATTAGCTCAGTGAAAGAGACGAAGCAGGCTCGACGTATTGGTATTGGCTGGATGATGCTTAGTCTATTTGGTGCGATTGGGACTGCGCTGGTTGGTGTCGCCTATTTCGAACAAAATGCTAGTGAGTTAAAAGATGCTGAAACCGTATTTATTGTGCTTGGTCAAATTCTATTTCATCCCTTTATTGCGGGGATTATGCTAGCTGCCATATTAGCCGCGGTAATGAGTACAATTTCATCGCAATTAATTGTTACTTCTTCAGCACTTGTAGAAGATATTTACAAGGCATTATTTAATAAAACAGCAGAGGATAAGCATTATGTATTTGTTGGGCGTATTGCTGTTTTAGTTGTAGCCATTGTAGCCGCCATTTTAGCTTGGAATCCAGAAAGTTCTATATTGGACTTGGTTGGCTTCGCATGGGCTGGCTTTGGTGCTGCTTTTGGTCCCATTATATTGCTTTCATTATACTGGAGAAAGCTAACAAATTTCGGGGCGTTAAGTGGAATGGTAGCAGGAGCTGCAACAGCCTTTATCTGGGGTAAGATTAAAGTTTTAAGTGGTGCACTGTATGAAATTGTACCAGGCTTCGTTGTTTGTTTCATCGTTGCTGTTATTGTCAGTATGTTGACATATAGACCAAACAAAGAAATAGAAGAGGAATTTGAACGTACCGAAGAATTACTAAAACAAGAGAAATAAACAAAATGCGCCTTTTACAGGGGCGCTTTTTGCTATGAAAAAAACGGCATGATTTAGGGCATTATATGGTAAGATGAAGAAAATTTATCGTAAGAAGCACCAGGTATTGGTGGGAGGATTGTGGATGAATAGAATCAAGGATGTCGATATATTGTTAGAAAAGGCCATATTAGTTGGCGTCAATTTACGAAATGATGAGCATTTTGATTATTCAGTGGAGGAGCTAAAAAATTTAGCAGAAGCTTTAAATGTTGAGGTAGCAGGGGTTATTACTCAAAATTTAGAGCGTATTACGCCATCTCATTATGTAGGCACAGGCAAAATTCAAGAAATAAAAAGCTTTTATGATGAAGCAAATGCTAATTTAATCATTTTCAATGATGAATTGTCTCCTTCACAAATTCGTAATTTAGAGCGTGATTTGGAGACTAAGGTTATTGATCGGACAATGTTAATTTTAGATATTTTTGGACGCCGAGCTAAAACACGAGAATCACAGTTACAGGTAGAGTTAGCGCAGTTGCAATATATGCTGCCTCGATTAGTTGGCTTACATGCCTCTTTGAGTCGCCAGGGGGGTGGCACAGGCGGTGGCTTTAAAAACCGTGGAGCTGGTGAAACGAAGTTAGAGCTAGACCGTCGAAAAATTGAGGATCAAATTGCTAAAATTAAGAAAGAACTAGAGCAAGTAAAGGAACAACGAGAGACGCAGCGTAAACAACGACGCAAAAATGCTGTCCCTGTCGTTTCTATTGTTGGCTATACGAATGCTGGTAAATCTACTATTATGAATCAACTACTCGCTAAAATCGGGCAGGAGGATCATAAACAAGTATTTGAAAAGGATATGCTATTTGCTACGCTTGAAACATCTGTCCGTCAAATAGAACTACCTGATAGGAAGAATTTTTTATTAACAGATACAGTTGGGTTTGTTAGTAAATTGCCACATCATTTAGTAAAGGCGTTCCGTTCTACGCTGGAGGAAGCGCGTGATGCAGATTTATTGCTACATGTGGTAGATGTATCAAATGCAGAGCATGGTTTTATGATGCAGGTAACGAATGAAACACTTAAAGCTGTGGGTGTTGAAGGAATACCAACGATTTATGTTTACAATAAAGCTGATTTGGCAAACGTTCCATACCCAGTTGTAAGTGGAGATAATATTTGGATCTCTGCAAAGCAGGGAGTTGGTTTAGAGGAATTACTACAATTGATACGACAACATATTTTCGCTAACTATGTGACGTGCAAAATGCTCATACCCTATGAACAAGGGAATATTGTGTCCTATTTAAATGAACATGCTTCTGTCTATGACACAGAATATGAAGAAAATGGAACACTGCTTACTCTTGAGGTCAAGGAAGCTGATTATACGAAATATGAGGGATACGTAATTTAATCGCCATACTGATGTAAAAGCATGCTATTTCTAGCATGCTTTTTATCATGACTACGTTCGAAATGCTTTGTGGATAATCCTAGCATATATGTTAAAACTATAAAAAATCTGATTATAAAGTATTTTGAAATAATTTAATAGCTATTTATAGTTTTATTGTAATGGAAGAGTAAGAAAACTTAGATATATCAAAGGACTTAATATTATTATATAAAAATAAGTCTGAAATTATAGAAAAATGATAAATTTTCAACATTTTTTAAAACTCTTGATAAAGTTTTTAAAACGCTTTAGTATGATGAAACAAAGTTTTTTATTCATGATAATGGGTAATAATATTTTTGTTGAATAATGAAATCGGGAGAGGATATTGTTATGTCTACTAAAGATGAAATTGTAAAATCCGTCCCTCAAAATGGCTTTGTTGGACACCCTAAAGGGCTCTTTACATTATTTTTTACAGAATTTTGGGAACGATTCTCCTACTATGGTATGCGAGCAATTCTCATTTTCTTTATGTATTATGAATTGAACCAAGGCGGACTTGGTTTAGATCGTGGAACAGCAAACTCTATAATGGCTATTTATGGTTCACTCGTATATATGTCGGGGATCATTGGGGGCTGGATTGCCGATCGACTGTTAGGTACACGTAAAACAATATTTTATGGTGGCGTGTTAATCATGGTTGGTCATTTACTGCTAGCATTACCAGGTGGTATACCCATGTTATTTACTTCAATGGCCTTTATTGTTATGGGGACAGGCCTATTAAAGCCAAACGTTTCAAGTATTGTTGGCGATATTTATGCAGAAACGGATAGCCGTCGTGACGCAGGGTTCTCAATTTTCTATATGGGTATTAACATGGGGGCATTCATTGCACCATTTATTGTCGGAACAATTGGACAAAAATATAATTTCCACCTTGGCTTCGGTTTTGCTGGGTTAGGTATGCTAATTGGTTTAATTGTTTATAAATTAACAGAGAAAAAATATTTGGGGTTAGCAGGCTTACAAGTCAATAATCCGTTAAAGCCAGAAGAACGTAAAAAAGTCTTTACACAATTCGGTATGGCAGCATTAATTATTATCATTTTAGGTGCAATCGGCATTAAAACGGGTGTACTGACAATGAATGTATTCAGTTTAATCATTACAGCTTTAGGAATTATCATTCCAACGCTGTTCTTTTTCTTCATGTATCGTAGTAAAAAAACAACACAGGATGAGAAATCTCGTCTACTTGCCTATATTCCATTGTTTTTATCTGCAGTTATGTTTTGGGCAATTCAGGAGCAAGGTGCTACTATTTTAGCAACATACGCAGATTCGCGTACACAGTTGAATATTGGTGGCTTTCACATTCAATCTTCATGGTTCCAATCATTAAACCCATTATTCGTTATTACGATGGCTCCGTTATTTGCAATGCTATGGTTAAAATGGGGAGATAAACAACCAACTACTCCTCGAAAATTTGCCTATTCTTTATTCTTTGCAGGGCTATCATTCCTAGTAATGATGATTCCGGCATATTTATCAGGTGGAGAAGCATTAGTAAGTCCATGGTGGTTAGTCTTATCTTTCTTTTTAGTCGTTGTCGGAGAGCTTTTGTTATCACCAGTAGGGTTGTCAGCTACGACAAAATTAGCACCAAAGGCATTCGCTGCACAAACAATGTCTCTATGGTTTTTAACTAGTGCCGCGGCGCAAGCGATTAATGCGCAACTTGTTAGGGTATATGAAGTTGTAAGCGAATTCACGTATTTCGGCTTCTTAGGTTCTTTATCAATTGTTATCGGGATTATTTTATTAGTACTTTCGCCAATCATTTCAAAAGCTATGCGAGGTATTAACTAAATTAAAGGATGTAAGTACAGTTTAATGATGGCTGTACTTACATCTTTTTTTATTGATTTTAAAACTGGATGGATAGAATGAATGAAATGATTAAAAGGGAAGCAGAAGTGAAGGATAGAAGTATCAAAGTGAAGGATAGGACACATAAAGTGACTGATAGGAAAGAGCTGTCGCTATCGTTTTATTTGCTAAATGTGGGTATAAGCTTCTATGAAAAGATTTTTTTTTAGTTATAATAATCTTACTAGTATGAAAATTAAAGGGGGCTGGTTGCTATGAAGGAAGCATTGGATCGTTTGAGGCCAAGATTAATGGAAATTTTCACATATTTACATGCAAATCCAGAAGTAAGCTGGCATGAGGTTGAAACCACCAATTATATTTTTGATTTATTAACAAATGAAGGATTTTTACCTATACGCTTTAAAAACAGTACAGGACTTTATGTTGACGTAGGAAAAGGCAGTCCCAAGGTTGGCTTGCGAACAGACATAGATGCGTTATGGCAGGAGGTAGATGGTGTTTTTCGAGCAAATCACTCCTGTGGGCACGATGGACATATGACGATGGCTATTGGTGCTCTGTTGCTGTTAAAAGAGCAGGCTCAGTCGTTAAAGGGTACCATTCGTGTAATATTCCAGCCCGCTGAAGAAAAAGGAACAGGTGCTTTATCTGTTCTAAAGGAGGGAGTTATTGATGATTTAGACTTTTTATTCGGTGTCCATGTAAGACCGGTGCATGAACTTGAAGATGGTACATATTGTGCTGCATTGTATCATGGTGCCTCACGATTAATGGAGGGAGAAATTATTGGTGAAGATGCACATGCAGCAAGACCACATCTTGGTGTAAATGCTATTGAGGTAGGAGCAACAATTATTGAAGATTTAAGAACCATTCATACCGATCCAATGGTTCCAGTGTCCATCAAGATGACTAAATTCCACGCGGGAGGTGAATCTGGCAATATTATTCCGGGGAATGCATCCTTTACGATTGATATTCGCGCGCAGAAAAATGATGTCATGGATGCACTTGCTCAAGGTGTAAAACGGGTGATTGACTCCTCTAAAATCTTGCATAAAGTACAAATTGAATTAAGAACAGTTGCAAATATAGTCGCAGCTGAGGTAGACCCTGCTGCTCAATACATCATGGAACAGGCGATCGTCCAAGCGACCGGATTGTCGAATTTAAGAAAGCCAGTTCATACACCAGGTGGCGAGGATTTTCATCACTATGCAGTGCAACGCCCCCATTTAAAAACAAGTATGCTCGGTTTAGGCTGTGGATTAACCCCAGGGCTGCACCATCCAAAGATGAGATTTAAACAGGCAAGACTTGTAACGGGAGTTGAAATTCTGACAAGAGCGGTATTGTTAGCTTTGGAGTCGGGGAATACGAAGGAGGCATCGGCATAATGTTAGAAAGAGTGCGAATTCAAAAAATAATGACACCTAATGAGATTGCAGAAGTGCAGAGTTTAAATGCAGAGATTTGGGGAACTCAGGCTATCCCCTCACATCAATTATTGGCAGCAGTCCAAAATGGTGGACTAGTACTTGGAGCTTATTTAGAGGAAAAGCTTATTGGCTTTAACTATTGTTTTGTAGGTTATCGTGAAGGGATAATGTATTTGCACTCACACATGATTGGTGTGGAGAAATCATATCGTGAACAAGGCGTAGGAGAATTATTAAAGCACGCACAACAGGAATATGCAAGGGATCATGGGTTTCAGCTTGTGCAATGGCTATTTGAACCATTGGAAGCGCGTATGGCTAATTTGTCATTTTTGAAATTGAATGCTTTTAGTTATCAGTATGAAAATGATTATTATGGTCAGCTCCAAGATGATTTTAACGAGGGGCTGCCTTCAGATCGTATTGTTGTAGAATGGTGGATTGAGCGTGATCGAGTAGAGGATAGTTTGGATGAGCTGGAAGAGGGAGCTGAAGAAGTTGTACCGTGGTCATTGACAGTGGATGGCTTACCAGTACTAGATATCGATGGTACATTCCAGCAAGAGCAATCCTTTTATAAAGATGCTTATTTATTACCTATCCCTCAATTTTTACAAAAGATGAAAGTGGAAAGCCCTAAGCTTGCAGAGGACTGGCGTTATAAAGTTCGTACAATCTTAACAACATTATTTGAACAAGATTATGCCATTGTAAGAATGAAAAAGCACAAGGAATATGTGCATAGCTATCTGTTAGTAAGACGCTCCTTATTAGCTTTATAATAAGGTTAAGGAGTGAATATGCGTGAAACTAAAGGAAATTATTGTTAGACATATAAAAATGCCCATGAAAGCGCCTTTTGCAACGAGCTTTGGTACCATTCACGACAAAGAATTGCTACTAATAGAAGCCAAAGATCAATCAGGCACGATAGGATGGGGAGAAGCAGTTGCCTTTGTAGCACCTTGGTATACAGAGGAAACATTAAAAACAACATGGCATATGCTGGAGGACTTTTTGATACCTATCTTGTTACATAAAGAGATTGGGCATCCAGATGAGGTTAGTACTTTATTTTCCTCGATTCGCCGTAACTGCATGGCAAAGGCCTCAATTGAAGGTGCTGTATGGGATATATACGCGCAGCAAACAAATCAATCATTGGCTAGAGCCTTAGGCGGTAAAAAGGAGCGAATAGAGGTAGGAGTTAGTGTGGGTATTCAGCCTTCAAAGGAAGTTTTACTCACTGTTATACAGAATCATCTTAAAAAGGGCTATAAACGAGTGAAAGTGAAAATTAAGCCAGGCCATGATGTGGAGGTGGTACGTGCTATTCGTTCTGAAATGCCTGATCTCCCGTTGATGGTAGACGCTAATTCAGCCTATTCATTAAATGATTTAGATGTATTGCAGCAGCTTGATGCATATAATTTATTAATGATAGAGCAGCCATTAGCTGTGGATGATATTGTGGATCATGCTAAGCTGCAAGGGAAAATAACAACACCTATTTGCTTAGACGAAAGTATCACCTGCTATGAGGATGCCCGCAAGGCAATAGAGCTTGGTAGCTGTGGTGTTATAAATATCAAGATAGGACGAGTTGGCGGATTAACCGAAGCCAAGCGAATCCATGATCTATGTAAAGAGAATAATATTCCAGTTTGGTGTGGTGGCATGCTAGAGGCAGGAATTGGACGAGCACATAATATAGCATTAACATCACTTAGCAATTTTATATTGCCTGGAGATACTGCGGGTTCTAGTCATTATTGGTATGAGGACATTATTTTTCCTGGAGTGATTGTGGAAGACGGCTATATAAGTGTGCCACAGACTATAGGAATAGGATATTCGCCAAATATAAAAGTAATTGAGAAGTTGACACTTAGCAAGAAAGTTTACCAATAATTAGAGTAGGGCGTTGGCCGATTTTCCCTCTAAATTCCATATTTTTTTGTGATATGCATCTCTTAGTGATTTAACATCAAAAACGAGGAGAGGACTGTTTGAAGAAAAGCTTGCAAATCGGTGGTGCCTATGTAGGGATTATCGTCGGTGCAGGATTTGCATCAGGACAGGAGATCGTACTTTATTTTACGAGCTATGGCTATAAAGGAATTTACGGTGCATTTCTTGCTACTTTTGGGTTTGCTTTAATTGGTATGTGCATTGCCCAAATTAGCTCAAGATACCGTACAATATCACATAAGGATTTGATTTATCAAATATCAGGGCAATCTATGGGATTTGTGATGGATTATTTACTGTCACTCTTCCTATTTGGTGTAGCGGTTATCATGTTTGCTGGAGCGGGTGCCACATTACAGCAAATGTTTGGGCTACCTGTTTGGCTAGGAAGCATTTGCATGATTGTTCTTACGATCGCAACAGTCATGATGAATGTCAAAAGCATCATCAACATTATTGCGATAGCTACCCCTTATTTGCTAATTATTGTATCCATAATAGCGGTCTATTCATTAGCCACAATGGATTTAACCTTCGTTGAGCAGTCTGTGATTGCACAGCAGGCACGAGTAAGTTCAAAAAGCTGGTGGATGACGGCATTACTTTATATGTCTTTTAATATAGGTGTTTGTTTTTCCCTATTAACAGTAATGTGTGGTGCTATTCGCAATGAGAAGGTTGCAGGTATGGGGGGCATTATAGGTGGGATTTTGCTTGGAGCTTTAATATTGCTAATTAATCTTTCCCTTCTTGCTAAAATGAATGTCATAGTAGGATTAGACATACCGATGCTAGCATTGGCAAATGAAATTCATCCATTCGCTGGTCTTCTAATGTCCTTTTCTTTATTAGGAATGATTTATAATACTGCCGTAGGAATGTTTTATTCCTTTATGGTTCGTTTTTTTAAACCTAGCAAACCCAGTTTTAAGGTTGCGAGCGTCATGATTGGCATCTTAGGTTTTTTTGCAAGCCTCGCCGGATTTACGACGCTTGTGGCAAAGCTATATGCTGTTATGGGATATGTAGGTTTTATGTTAGTAATTTTTATTATTTTTGCATGGCTAAAAAGAAATCAACGTATTGCTTAATTAAAAAGGTGATTGAGGAAAGATAAAATATTTTATTCTCAATTACCTTTTTCCTTTGTATAAGAAATTTGAAGAATAAGTGAATATTTTCAATTTACGTAATAGTAGAAAGTGTTGCTATTTTGTTATTTCTGCTCGTTTTTAAAGAATTCTAGTAAAAACGAGAACAATTCTCATTTATAGGTTGACTGAGAATGAAAACACACTTATAATGGGAATCGTGAGTAATGATAATCATTTTCACTAGAGAATGGATTACGAGCTAAAATGAATCTACCGGGGATTACAATGAAAATAAGATATCTTTTAACAGCAACTGTAGTGTTGTCGATTGTGTCACTGTTTATCGGAGTAGTGAATATTAAACCGAGTGATCTATTAGACTTCCAATCAGAAGAAACTAGACTATTTTTAATTAGTCGTGTGCCAAGACTTGTAGCAATTTTACTGGCTGGTGCAGGTATGAGTATTGCTGGTTTAATTATGCAAAGCTTAAGTAGGAATAAGTTTGTGTCACCCACAACAGCAGGTACTTTAGATGCTACAAAATTGGGCGTGCTGATTTCGATGATGTTTTTTACAAATGTCACGTACTTTCAAAAAATTTCCTTCGCTTTCCTATTTGCTTTAGCCGGCACACTATTATTTATGCAAATATTAAATCGGATTAAATTTAAAGATGCAATCTTTATACCGCTTATTGGCTTGATGTTTGGGAATATCCTTTCGTCTATTACGACATTCTTTGCGTATAAGGCAGATATTATCCAAAACATTTCTGCATGGTTACAAGGAGATTTCTCATTAATGATGAAAGGTCGTTATGAACTTTTATACATAAGTGTACCCGTGCTGATTTTTGCTTACATTTATGCAAACCGTTTCACAGTCGCTGGTATGGGTGAGGACTTTGCTAAAAACCTTGGTCTCTCCTACAAGTTTGTTGTGAATTTTGGTTTAGTGTTAGTAGCCCTTATTTCAACAACAGTGGTGCTTACTGTTGGTGTGATTCCTTTCCTTGGGTTAATCATTCCAAATATCATTTCGCTGTTCAAGGGGGATAATCTTGCAAAAACATTGCCTCATACTGCTTTGCTAGGGATGTCGTTCTTACTATTATGCGACATTTTAGGGCGTGTGCTGATTTACCCTTATGAAATTCCAATTAGTATGACAGTTGGTGTCATCGGAAGTGCGATCTTCCTAATTATGTTGTTTAGGGGGAAAGCATATGCGTAACCATACAAAGATGTTGATTTTAATTGGTCTTGCAGTAGCTTCTATCTTACTGTATGTATTTTATGAACTAAATGGAAACTATCATTATGCGTTCCCTCGCCGCCTTATTAAAGTCGTAGCGATGTCGTTAACGGGAATAGCTATTGCATATTCTACTGTGGTTTTTCAAACAATTACACATAATCGTATTTTAACGCCAAGTGTAATGGGACTAGATGCATTATATATGATGGTTCAAACATGTATCTATTATTTCTTTGGTTCAATGTCGATATTTGTGATTAGCGCTCAATACAATTTTTTACTTGCTGTTTCAGCAATGGTTGTCTTTGCATTAATTTTCTATCGCGTATTGTTCAAAGAGGGGAAGCGCCCAATTTACTTCTTACTGCTTGTCGGTATGATAGTAGGAACGTTTTTAGGAAGTGTGACAACGTTCTTCCAAGTTTTAATTGATCCGAATGAATTTTTAAGCTTACAAAGTAAAATGTTTGCAAGCTTCAATAATGTGAATTCGGATTTAGTGTGGCTTGCAGCTATTGCAATTATTGTTGCCTTTCTCTATGGCTGGCGACATATGAGCCAGTTAGACGTAATGTCTCTTGGTCGTGATACAGCTATTAACTTAGGAGTGCCATACGATAAGCTTGTACAACGCATGCTTATACTGTCCTCGGTATTAATTGCAGTATCTACTGCTCTTGTTGGACCCATTACATTCTTTGGTTTAATCGTAGCAAATTTATCTTATCAATTTTTCAAAACGTACAAGCACTCTGTGTTAATAGCAGGTTCTTGTGTGATGAGTATTGTTGCTTTAGTCGGTGGTCAATGGATGGTTGAACGAATTTTCAACTTTAATACAACACTTAGCGTTATTATTAACTTTGTAGGTGGCGTGTACTTCATCTACTTATTATTGAAGGAAAGTAGGTCAGCAGGATGATCCAAGTAAAGGAACTCTCCAAGTTTTTTGGCAAAAAACCGGTCATTCAAGATGTCAGTGTGGACGTTGCCCCAGGGAAAATTACGTCATTTATTGGACCAAATGGTGCAGGTAAATCAACATTACTTTCAATGGTAAGCCGTTTACTAAATGCAGATACTGGAGAAGTATTACTCGATAAATCAGATGTACGTCGTTGGAAATCAGATGACTTTGCAAAGCGAGTTTCTATTTTGAAGCAATCAAACTATATGAATGTACGTCTAACTATTCGTGAGCTTGTGTCATTTGGCCGTTTCCCTTATTCAAAAGGAAATTTAAAGCCAGAAGATGAGCTAAAGGTAGATGAAGCTATTCAATATATGAATTTAGAAGATATGCAGCACAATTATTTGGATGAATTATCAGGTGGTCAGCGTCAGCGTGCTTTTATTGCTATGGTTATAGCTCAGGATACGGACTATATACTGCTTGATGAACCACTTAACAATTTAGATATGAAGCACTCTGTGCAAATCATGAAAATTTTACGAAAGCTAGTGGATGAGCTAGGTAAAACGGTTGTTATTGTATTGCATGATATTAACTTTGCATCCGTATATTCCGATCATATCGTAGCCTTAAAAAATGGGCGTGTTGTAAAAGACGGGCCAACAAATGACATCATCAACTCGGATGCTTTGAAGGAAATCTATGATATGGATATCCCGGTTCAGGAACAGAATGGCTGTCGTATTTGTGTGTATTTTAACTCTTAGTAGTAATAGATGGTCCAACCATCATCAAACAATAAATTTTAATTTTAAAGGAGCAATTTTACAATGAAGAATTGGAAATTACTTACTATATTAATGGCGATGATGCTATTAGTATTAGCTGCTTGTAGTTCTAAGGAAGAAGATAAAGAAGATGATAAAGGAACAACAACTGATAAACCAGCTGAAGAACAAAAGGAAGAAGCCTCAGCATATCCAATCACAATCCCAGGTAGCACAAGCGGAGAAAGCACATTTAAAGAAGTAACACTTAAGGAACAACCAAAAAACATTGTCGTATTTGACTATGGTTTCCTTGATACTTTAGATGCTTTAGGAGTAGAAGTTGCAGGTATTCCTCAACAATCTGTTCCTAGTTATTTAAGCAAATATACTGATACAACTTATGTAAATGTTGGTTCTTTAAAAGAGCCTGATTTCGAAGCTATTTCTTCAATGGCTCCTGATATTATTTTCATTTCTGGTCGTCAAGCTTCTGCTTACGAGGAACTTTCTAAAATCGCGCCTACAGTATTTGTTGGGGTAGATAACGCTAATTTTGTAGAATCATTCAAAACGAATACTGAATTAGCTGGTAAAATCTTTGGTAAAGAAAAAGAAGCTGCTGATGCATTTGCTGCATATCAAGCTAAAGTAGAAGAATTAAAAGCGAAAACTACTACATCAGAAGAGAAAGCTTTAATTGTTTTAGGCTCTGAAGGCTCATTATCTGCATATGGTCCTGGTTCACGCTTTGGTGTGATTCATGATGTATTTGGTGTAAAAGCTGCTGATGAAAACATTAAAGTTGATACTCATGGTGACAATGTAAGTTTTGAATATATTCGTGATACAAACCCAGATATTTTATTTGTAGTTGACCGTGACGCTGCTGTAAACCCAGAAGGTGAGTCAGGTACAAAAGCTGCAATTGAAAACGAAATCGTAGGTGCTACTAATGCCGCGAAAAATAACAAAATCTTCTACCTTGATCCTCAAGTATGGTATTTATCAGGTGGTGGATTAACTTCTGAAACACAAAAAGTTGAAGATGTCTTAAAGGCGTTTAATTAATATGTTTGTACAAATTAAACGAATTGTAGTGACGGAAGGGAATTCGGATAAGGTTGTGGAACGTTTTGGTGCTAAGTCAGACGGGCCATCGCTTCTTGAGCAGCAACCTGGCTTTGTTGATAAGCAGGTACTTGTTAAAAAAGTGCGCCGTGGTGATGAAGAAGTGCTAATCATGGTTCGTTGGGAATCAGAGGAAGCATGGAAAAATTGGGAGAAGAGTCCTGAACATATTGCAGGTCACAAGGCAAGCGCAGGCAAGCCGAAGCCTGAACACGTTATTGAAAGCGGACAAGAAGTTTACTATGTAAAAGGCTAATAAAGGTAAGGTGTCTCAATTTGAGGCACCTTTTTTGATGTAAAAGAGGAGAAGGAAGGCAATTAGAAACCTTCCAAAAGACAGATAAGTGAGCGAGGGATTTGCAGATTATTAAGTGGATCGTTCAATCTAGCATCAAAATTAAGTTAATGTTTAATTGTCGTTCTATTCCATGTATTAAAGGCCTTAGTAATATTAAAAGAAATACCACTATCATTAATGGAAACGCCCGCTAAATTGGCGGTAGGTTGATATTGTGTCCAATTCGTTTCCTTCATCGTTGATAAATTACCAGATGAGGAGATATCGATTGCCAAATCGGTATTACTATGATAAATGGAGGAGCCAATTAAATTCTCCTCTTGTCTAATAACGGAAGTATTAGAATCATTATTAGTCATAGATGCACCTCTTGCATTAATAATGGTGCAATGTGTAGTTGTATATAGGATTGGTGCATTAATATTTAGCCCAGAGGTAAATGGAATGACTAAAGGTGATACAGACCAGCCTTCTTCAAAAACTCTTATAATTCCGTAAGGTTCAATAAACATGTCCAACCTTTGTTGAAAAGTATCCTCAAATCCAGGTATCTCACTAATAAAATTCGATAATGTAGTATTATTTTTATATTCTGCCAAGGTTTCCAAATAAGCTTGTTGCTCGGCTTTAATAATAATCTGTTCAATGCTTTGTTGTTCATGTGAAGGTTTTTTGATGATAATTTCTTCTTCTGAGACAGAAATTGCACAAGAAAAAGTAGCCGTAAGGATTAGAACATTTTCATTTACTCCATTTTTCATTTCAATCACTCCCAGTTTCGGAGAATCCTTAATAGATTTAAATTCTTCCTATATTTAAATTAAATACCTTATGCCCAAATGCTTAATCGTAGCTTTATTTAAGCGTAACATCAGTAAGGACGCCATTTCAATGGTGAGTTTACGCCAAAAAATGGCGGTCGGTTAGACAACACCGCCACTTTTTTTACTAATTCTTAACAAAAAAATGGCGTGATGTCTATGAATACCGCCATTTTTTGGCGGTAATTACGTTTGAGAAAATATGGTAAATATTCCCTAAAAAACAAAAGTATGTAGTATTATTTCCCATTAAAATGTATAATATTTATTAATATATTTAAAGGGGGAAGGGACTATTGAAGGGTCTTGATGAACATATTAATGAATCATTGGACATTATTTTGGAAAACGAGACTATGTTGGGCTATGATTTAAAATCGATGCTAAAAAGCTTTAAAGAGGAAAAAAGAACAGTAGGCTATTCATTTGGGAGACTCTGTGTTTTGCATTATGAAGCATTTACAGAGCGTTTAGATAAGGATATTTATAAAGTAGCCGCGGCTATTGAGCTTCTTATTTTGTCATTTGATATTATAGATGATTTGCAAGATAAGGATTCAGACTATAGCTGGAGTAAAACACCTGAGTTATCATTAAATGTTGCATTGGCTATGCTAGTAATGGCTTCTAAAATAATACGTGAAACCACATTTGAACACAAAAATAGGGCTATTCAAATTCTTGAGGAGTACGCATTAGGTAGCATTAACGGACAGCAGCTTGATTTACTCAATAACTGTAGAGATGAGCAGTCCTATTTACAAATGATTGAACAAAAATCAGGTTCATTAACAGCACTGAGTTGCCTAATTGGGGAAGTGCTTGCGAAAGGTGAAATCTCTTCTCAGGTGAAGGAATATAGTAAATACATAGGCATTATTCAACAAATTAAAAATGATATTCAGGGTTTAAAAACCTGGGGCCGGAAAAATGATTTGCTAAATAAAAGATACTCATTGCCTATTATTTATCTTTTATCACAGAAAAATGATGTTTCAAATTCTGTAAAAAACTATTATAATGATGATATAGTTGCAGTTTTGGATAATAATGCTACAGAAAACGAGTTGACAAATGGTGGTGCAATACGTTATGCCATAACCATTAAAAATGTCTATAAGTTTAAAGCATTGAGCTATCTTGAAAATGTAGCTATAAAAGAAGTAGGTAAAGATTACCTAAAAAAACTTATGAAATGAGGAGAGATTATTATGATGAACGTAATTCAGTATCTAGAACAAAACCCAGCCCTAGTTACACTTTTAAAGGAACAAAAAGCCTCATTGATTGGAATTTCAGCTGTGGAACAAAAAGCAATTTTAGATGCATTTAATAATGAAATTGATTTAGAGGGCGGAATTTGGAACTAAAATTATTATCAGGTAGGATTTTTTGGCGCGCTATAAGTCTCTATTTAGCAATTGGTCTTTTTTTGCTATATGTGAATTATAGCGGGCCTTTTTTGAATATAGGGCTTAAGGAAGAGGAAGGACAATGGGTAATCACTGATTTCTATTACAAAGAATGGGCAATGGATCAAAATATATCTACAGGTGATATTGTTGTAAATGTTAATGATACACCGATTGAAGATTTGGATAATGTTAAATACTTATCTACAATATTATCTGCGCATGATTTAACGATCATTAAACAGAACGGGGAGAAAGTAAATGTAAAGATACATCATTTTGATATCCCTCAGCAATTTTACTATCTTTTGGTGATGCCTGCTTGTTATTATTTTATAACTTTAATTATCACTTCTTACCTTTACTTTAAACAAAAAAATACAAAACTTATAAATCTACTAATTCTTTTTATGCTCACAGTTTCTATAGCATACGTTAGTAGCGGAGCTTCGGGAAGATTGAATTCTGCTGGGATTATCATTAACCGTGGAAGCATGTTGTTATGCCTAGTGTTATTACTACACTTTTTAAGGAATTATTATACATTTTTAAAAACAAACTGGTTGCTTTCTAACAATATAAAATTATTTTATTTACTACCCGTGATAGCCATGATTTTGGGCTGTATTGGCATTATATATCCATCTTCTCATAATTTACTTTCTAATGTTGTATTAGCTATTTTCTTCATTTTCCTAATTATCATACTTAGTATATTATTGCTAAGCTATTTCAAATATAAATCGCCTCAGTTGAAGATGTTGCTGAATAGTATTATGATTCCTTTTCTGCCATTCCTATTTCTATATGCATTCCCTAACATCTTATTTCATCGATACATTCTTTCAGCTGAAATTAGTGCTCTATTTTTATTATTAATTCCTTTTAGTTTTATTTTTACACAGCTAGCTGAACGATTATTTGATATTGAATATCATATTACAAGACTTCGTTATTATGTGATTTTTTCATTATTGTTTACTGTGTGGTTTACAGTTGGCTTATATTGGATTGCAGGTAAATATTTAACGATGACTGTCGTATCAGGTGTTTCATTCTTTACCTTTGTATCTGTAGTTGTACTTTTTTACATAAAAGAAAAGGTTGATTATCGAAAACGAAAAATCCTATTTTCAACAAAAGGTGATTACATACATCAGCTATATACTGCGGTAGATCGAATTGGTAAAACTATTAAAATAGATGAACTATTAAAGAAATTTGCGCAAGAGGTTTCGCTGCATCTTGAGCTAGAGGATGTATTTGTATTAACCTATGACTATGGTATCCATCAATTTACTTCAACGGCTGAGGGAAAAAGGCTTTCGTTTAATCCTCTAGTTATAGAGGATTTGAAATTGGGAGAGATTCGAAAAATCGACAAAGTCTACATAGCCTTTCTCCATCAAGATGCTCATTGTAAAAGAGCCTTAGTATTGGGGCATAATAATTCGATTCATTTAAAAGAAGAAGAGCTTTTATGGCTAGAATTGCTCCTGCTTTATGTTAATAATTTTATTGAAAATACAAAGATGGTGGAAGAACTGTTAGAGGAATTAAAGCATATGAAGCAAGCAGACGATAGTCATTTACCGTGGTTAAACAAACTACTCTGGCTACGCTTTGAAGAAGAAAAATATCAATTGGCACAGGAATTACATGATACCAATTTGCAAGAGCAACTGCATATTGCTCGAGAGGTTGATGCTCTTGTTAATGCAAAGAACACGGCAGAAATTCAAGAAAAACTTGCAAAAATTCATAAGCAGATGGTTGCTTCCCTACATGATTTAAGAACCTATTGTGAAAATTTGAAGCCTCCATTACTTGATACGTTAGGATTAAATGCAGCTTTAGAGAAGCTGATTCGAAAGGTAACAGAAAGAGCTAATTTTATGTTACTTTATACGATAGATCGCCTTTACCTAGAGGATGAACGTATGAACTTAATGATCTATCGACTCTTTCAGGAATTGCTCAATAATGCTTTAAAACATTCCTACGCTAGAACGGTTGAAATACATCTTCAAGAGACTGATGATGGATTTGAAATTTTTTACAAAGATGATGGTATTGGCTGCAATGTTGATGATATTATTATTGCAGAATCAATGGGGATTCGTGGTATGCAAGAGCGTGTAAAAGCCTTTAACGGGCAATTTTATATTGAGTCGCAAATTAATGAAGGGATGTCGATTAGAATTACAGTAAAAGAAGGAAGTGACACACTTGATTACGATGCTCATAGTGGATGATCACCCTATTGTGTTAGAGGGAACAAAAAATTTATTTCAAGAAAACGAAGACATTATCGTTGATACAGAATGCGATGCAACAAATGTTATCCAGAGAATTAGAAATAACCCCTATGATATTTATTTGATAGATATAAATATGCCATTAGAAAATGGTATAAATTTAGCCCGTAACATTAAAGCTATTCAGTCAAAAGCTTCAATTATTCTTTATACAGGTGATGATATTACGGATTATTATCCGCTTATCTTAGAAAGAAAAATAGAAGGAATTTTGGCGAAAACAGCTTCCAAGGAACAAATATTAAGGACTGTACGCGCTATTGCTAATGGAGAAATTGTTTTACCTCAAAATTTCTTAGACTTTCTCGATAATAGATTTAAATTGCAAGATGCTAAGCTTGATATTCATTTAAATGAAAAAGAAAAGAAAATTTTAAGATTGATTGCCGAAGGACATACGAATAAGGCGATAGCAATTGAGCTAAATATTCCTCAGCGAACAACAGAAAGATATTTAACACAGTTGTTTTCTTTGCTAAATGTTGACTCACGTACAGAGGCTGTAAATCTTGCTGAAAGAATGAATTTACTCTAGTGCAACTATGTGTTATAATAAAATGGAACTGGTATATATTTCAATAAAAAGGGAGACATTAGGTAGTTTCAAACTCCCATATATTAACTTAGGTAAAATTTCCTTATTCACAATACTAAATACCTATATTTTTCTTTTGACACCGCCAAAAAATGGCGGTGTTTTTTATATATACGCCAAATCACGCCAAAATTTTCATTAAAGACCGCCATAAAATTGGCGTAAACCTAACATTGAAATGGCGGTATAAGTACTGGTACGCTTATGTTAATCGTGGTTAAGTAAATTTTGCTGTAGTAAGTAATAATAGACAAAAAATTTGTAAAAAAGGTACCTTGCTATCTATGAATAAAGTAGAAATTGTAGATTTTTTAAAGTTACTAGCTAGTCAACGTACTTCACCATAAAACTTTATATAAAGGTAGGCGTGTATTTTGAAAGTAGAACTTGAAAATTTATTTTCTATAGATGAATCTAATCAAGATCAAGTCATTAAAGTGTATAATCGCTATGGAATTTTTATCGGTGCGCCTGAAATTAGAAAAAGAAATTTAAAGGCATCATTTAATCCAATTTTTACATTAAATGAAGAAGTAACATATGAACAAGTAGCTGCATTATATAAATCTTTGGAGCGCGAATTAGGGATTGTTTCTATTGGAGAACGTTTTTACTTTGATTTTTCAGATAGTGAATATGAGCAAGCACCATTGTTTACCTTAAATTCAACAGGCAATTCACCTGATATGTTTGTAGATGATAAAGGAACTCTATTTTCCATAAGTACTTATTGTCAACATTGTGGGCTAATGGAAAAAGAGCAACTTTCACCAATTGTTATTGATACAACAGAAATGAAAGATCGCCATCTTGTACACGTGAGCGGATATTGGATAGCTTCACAGGAATTAGTAGCATTAATGGAGCAGGAGGACATTCAAGGTTATGAGCTACTTGAGGTAATCCATCAGGGGACAGAGGAAGGTAAGCAAAAGGCATTTCAAATTATACCTACACAAGTATTGCCCCAATGTAGTAATGAAAGAGTGAAATTATATTTTGCAACGGAGCAACCGCCATGTCGATGTGGATTAAGTGGTGTTATTAATGGCCCAGATATATACAAGAATGAAGACTTGAAAGATCTGACAGGTGATGTATTCTACTCAGCAGAGTGGAGTCATGATGGCAGATATTTGTACCGAAAAACTTTGTTTAGTAGAAAGTTCAGAGAAATTATTATTAAAAACAATATTTCTCGTGAGGTAAGAGGCGAAAAGGATAAAAACTTTGGACCTAGAGATTGGTTATTTGACCCTGTACTTTTAAAATAAGCTTTCTGACAATGATATAAAGATGAGGAAGTGTTTATTTTGTTTAGAAAAATAATACCTATCATTGCAATATTGTTTATCGTTGCATTAGCTGTTTCCAATTATTTCAATACAACTAATAAAATAACATTTGTTATGGTTCAAGAAAATGAAAGCAGTTGTTCATTGATCTAGACAAATGGAATATTTACCCCTTGCTAATTAAAATATGATATGATGTGGAAAATAAAATAGCAGGGTGAAGTAAGGTATGAAAACTTTGGTATATCCATTAGCATTATTAACACTAATTATCTATTGTTGGCTACAGGTTAATTTTCAAAGTCATTCGATTGAAAATTTTGATACAAAAATGGCAGAGTTTTTTTTCGGGAATCGTTTTATTGAATTTTTTCATTATATCGGCGAACCTGTATTTGTAATTTTTGTAGCTCTTATTTTAATTGTTTATTTAGCTTGGCAGGCAAAAAATTATCGAGGTATTTTATTTGTTTTATTAACAATAGCGGGTGGTAATGTACTGAATCAAATTTTAAAAAAATGGGTACAACGACCACGACCTGAAATCGAAGAGCAACTTACTTCTTTCAGTTTTCCATCTGGACATTCTATGACGGGGATTTTATATTTATTCACAACAGCCTATATTTTATCGGAAAACAATAGTAAAGGACGTAAAATTTTGCTTTGGATTGGCGCAATCATTTTAACTGTTCTTATTGGTTTGTCTCGAGTTGCTGGTGCTCGTCATTTTGCTTCCGATGTGTTGGCTGGCTGGAGCATGGGCTATACGTGGTTCATCATTTGTATGTTTTGGTATGGACGTCGAAAGCGATATTTTCAAAGAAATCAATAATGGCATGTATAGAGGGAGCTGGCATACTAAGCATAGCTCCCTTTGTTATATAGAAATTTAAGTAGCTTATTATAAGGGAATACCTTGCTCAACCTCTATAAGCTTTTTTACAACCTCTAAGCAGTCATAAAATGTTTCGAATGGTTTATAGGGAAGATCGAGTTCTTTACAGCGTGTTATAAGATGATCTCTAGCAAGTACTAAGTCTGCCTGTTTAGCAGCCTCAAAATCAGATAGGGAGTCCCCAATCACAATTTTAAAATAATCACTCTGTGTAACTTTGCGCATGACACTTGGCTTACAGCAGCCACAACCCTGCGTATTAAAATTAGAACATTCCTCATCACAACTGTTTGGAAAGACAAGCTTGATTTGCCGCCCCGAAAAATCAGCACGATTACAATATATACCTGAAAATGGCCCATAGCTTTCTAACAGAGGGTCTATGAAAAAATCAACTCCGCTGCTAACGATATAAAATGGAATCTGCTTTTCCTGTGCAAAGCTCACAAAATCCCCAAAGCCTTCACGTATAATGACCGTATCTAATAAATAGTCGATGATAGCTTCTTTTTGGTTAGCTAACAATAGCTCGAACATGGCTGAAACACCTTCTTTAAAGGATATGGTTTGTTCCATCATTGCTTTTGCGATTTTCTCAGAATCCTCTGGTACGAATTGAGTCATGAGTGCGACGATATTATCAGTTTCTGTTATGGTGCCATCGAAATCACAGAAAATAATTGGTTTCAAGCTACTTCCTCCTTCAAGAAAAAACGTCTACCTTTTCAGTAGACGTTTAAACATTACTTTACTTGTATACCATGTTCATCGGCTTTTGTTAGGATAATTTGATGATCTGGAAATTTATTTTTCATAGCTTTTACAAAATCGTCAGCAATAGTGGTTGGAATAATGGAAATAAGAGTTGGTCCAGCTCCACTTAATGCTGTTCCAAATGCACCATTCGCCTTAGCCTCTTTATGAATTTCTGTATAGTTTGGAATTAATTTTGCCCGGAATGGCTCATGGAATAAATCAGCTTCCATATAGCGACCTGCTCGCTTGAAATCACGTGCCATTAATGCAGCGGCGAGCATATTGGCATTTGCTGAAGCATGCACTGCATATGTGCGTTCAAATTGCTCTGGTAGCACAGAACGAGATTCGCTTGTTTTTAGTTCAACATCCGGTACAAAGACCACAAAGGCAGCGTCAATATCATTGACATGGAATGTATCGACAATGCCGTTCTCATTCATTGAAGAAATGGTTAAGCCACCTAATACTGATGCGGTAGCATTATCTGGATGTCCTTCAATTTGTGAGGATAAATTAAGTTTATCCTGCACAGATAAGCCTAACTCACAGACCTGGTTAGCAAGCTCGATGCCAGCCACAATAACGGCTGCGCTACTTCCTAAACCACGTGCTAACGGAAGCTCACTTGCCATCTCTACACGACACGCAGGGAGCTGTTTTCCGAATTGATCAGCAATTTTTTTAGCAATTACGTATAGTAAATGCTCCTCTAACTCAAACTCTTTAGGACCATTATCATCGAGATGGATAATTTCCCAATTTTCTTGAACAGAAACAGTTAGCTTTAAGTAAAGGGACAAGCCAAGTCCTATCGAATCAAAGCCAGGGCCTAGATTGGCTGTGCTCCCAGGAACTGAGATTTGCCACATTTTACTCATAGTACGCCCTCAATGTATTGGCGAATTTCTTCTTCATTATTTTTAAGAGAAACAACCTCTACTGTTGAAACATTCATTGCAGTATCAGGATCTTTTAGTCCATTACCTGTGAAGATTGTAACAACTTTTGAGCCTTTAGCGATTTTGCCATTTTCAACAGATTTAATAACACCAGCTAATGATGCAGCAGAGCCTGGTTCTACGAAAATGCCCTCTGTACCAGCAATTAATCTATAGGCTGCAACGATTTCTTCGTCTGTAACGGAATCAATAATGCCACCAGACTCATCTCGAGCTGCCTCTGCTAATTTCCAACTTGCTGGATTTCCGATACGTATTGCTGTTGCTACAGTTTCTGGTTCAGCAATTGGTTCTCCTTTTACAATGGCTGCGGCACCTTCCGCTTCAAAGCCATACATCTTTGGAAGACCACAGCTTTTTGCAGCGTTGTATTCTTTAAAGCCCTTCCAGTATGCAGTAATGTTGCCTGCATTACCAACAGGGATGCATAGATAATCTGGTGCTGCTCCTAAAGCATCTACGATTTCGAATGAGGCTGTTTTTTGACCCTCAATCCGGTATGGATTTACTGAGTTTACAAGAGCTACAGGAGTAGTTTCACTTACTTGACGGACAATGTTTAAGGCATCGTCAAAGTTTCCGTCGATTTCGATAATCTTTGCACCATACATTGTTGCCTGTGCTAGCTTACCTAGAGCTACTTTGCCCTTAGGAATAACTACAATTGACTGGATTCCAGCGCGTGTTGCATAAGCAGCAGCTGCGGCTGAAGTGTTACCTGTAGACGCACAAATTACGCATTTGCTTCCATCTTCAATGGCCTTTGCAACGGCAAATACCATACCTCTATCTTTGAATGAGCCTGTTGGATTTGCTCCTTCGATTTTTCCATAAAGCTCAATCCCAAGCTTTTTGGATAAGTTAACCAAATGTATAAGAGGTGTATTACCTTCGTTTAAAGTTAGGGCAGGTGTATTTTCTGTTACGGGTAAAAATTGTTTATATTCTTCAATTAAGCCTTTCCACATAACGTTTACGATCTCCTTTTGTTCTTATAGAAAGAACAGTTGTTTTTGTATAAAAGACATTTTAACGCAAATCGTACTATATTTTCAATAGCATTTAAGAAATTGTCGAAACAATTCGGTAATTTGAATATTGCTTGTCACTTTCTTGAAACAACTGTATAGTATACACATAATGTAAAGTCAAGTGTAAAGACAGGTGGTTATATGACAACAAACACAGTTAAAACAAATAGGACTCAACAATCTATCTCGCGTAATAAGCTTTTAGGGGTAGCGGGTGTTGGCTGGCTTTTCGATGCAATGGATGTAGGAATTTTATCGTTCGTGATTGCAGCTCTAGCAGCAGATTGGGGGCTAGCACCTAATCAATCAGGTTGGATAGGCAGCATTAATTCTATCGGAATGGCTGTAGGGGCACTCGTTTTCGGTGTATTTGCTGATAAAGTAGGCAGAAAACAAATTTTTATGTGGACATTGGTATTGTTTTCGATTGCAAGTGGTTTATCCGCGTTTACAACTACTTTATTTGCATTTATGGCCTTACGCTTTTTAGTAGGCATGGGGCTTGGTGGAGAGCTTCCTGTTGCCTCAACATTAGTTTCTGAAAGTGTTGAAGCTAAGGAAAGAGGAAGGGTAGTTGTTTTACTAGAAAGCTTCTGGGCAGCAGGGTGGTTAATTGCAGCACTGATATCCTATTTTGTTATTCCTACATGGGGCTGGCGTGTTGCTTTATTGTTAACAGCGCTTCCAGCAGTATATGCAATTTATCTTCGCTGGCATTTACCAGATTCCCCTCAGTTTACGGTAAAAGCAGAATCGAAGAAACGTAGTATAGGACAAAATATTGTAGAAGTATGGTCGAAGAAATATGCACGTTCCACTTTTATGCTGTGGGTGCTATGGTTCACGGTAGTATTTTCTTATTACGGAATGTTTTTATGGCTTCCTAGTGTTATGGTTGGTAAAGGATTTGATATGATCTCAAGCTTTAAATATGTGCTCATTATGACGCTTGCTCAGCTGCCTGGCTATTTCACTGCCGCGTGGTTTATAGAAAAATTTGGGCGGAAATTTGTACTTGTTTCCTATTTAATTGGAACGGCTGTAAGTGCTTTCATTTTTGGAAATGCTGAGACGCTGGCAGTCTTGTTAACGTCTGGAATGTTTTTGTCATTCTTTAATTTAGGAGCATGGGGTGCTCTTTATGCTTATACTCCTGAGCAGTATCCGGCTGTGATTCGTGGTACAGGTGCGGGGATGGCGGCAGCAGTTGGACGTATCGGGGGTATTTTTGGTCCTCTTCTAGTAGGTTCATTATTAACAGCGGGGTATGATATTGGTTTTATTTTTGCAATTTTCTGCGGAGCTATCATTATTGGCGTTATTGGAGTGCTATTTTTAGGAAAAGAGACAAAACAAATCGAATTAGATTAATTAGAAATGTCTTGGGCTATTAATAGTCCAAGACATTTTATTTTTGGTAAGTATAATGCTGTTTTACAAAAAGGCTATTAATTATTGCTCTTTTAATACATAAAAATTAGAATTTGTTAATTTTTATACAATTAATTTCTTGAATCTGTTAAAATAAAAAATCAATATAAAGTTCCTTTCAATTAATAAAGTTGATAAAGATACTAGGGTTAATAAAAATATAATGAATTTTTGTCAATTTATTGCGAACTATTATATTAGCAAGTTAAAGCGCTAAAGATTTTTCTGAAAAGTCATTGTATTCAAATTGTAATCGTGATACTGTATTTTTAATCGAATTTAGAGTCAGTAGTAAACAATCTCCATTCGTGATAATTTCATTGAAAGAAAGGTTGTTAGAGATGAGCATTAATGAAGAAATAAAAAGAAGGTTTGTTAGGTTATCGAAGGGACAACGCAAAGTTGCACAATTTGTTATGAACAACCCCACGGCTATAATTGGTAACGGTGCGGCTGAAGTTGGGAGACAAGCAAATGTGAGTGAATCGACAGTTATCCGTTTTTGCTATGCGATGGATTTATCGGGTTATGTAGAGCTTCAGGAAGAAATTAGAGGTTATTTATTGTCTCAAAATGGGACTAGTCTTCAACCTACATATACTTCAAATAAACAGCAAAACACAGGCTTTGGTAAGATTATGCAACGTGATAGTCAAAATATTCAAGATACGATCCATCTGATTAATGACAGTATGCTGCAGAAAAGTTCGAAATGGATGCATACGGCAGATAATATTTATATTTTAGGTACTCGTCAAGCTGCATCTATTGCAAACTGGTTATCCTATACACTAAGAACTTTACGCTCAAATGTTAAGCAGCTTCGTTCAGATTCCGATGATATTGTTCAGCAAATTAATAGCATGGGAGAGCATACAACACTAATCGTTTTCTCATGTGATAAGCATACTAATGATATAAAAACTATCGTTGAAATTGCAAAGATGAAAAAGGCAAAAATAATTGCCATTACAGGGTCAGCTTTGTCACCTATTCGTGATTATGCAAGTGCAATATTTGCACTTGGTATGAAAAACCAAACGTCGCTGGATATTGTTCCCGTTTTATTTTCGTTTCTACATGCATTAATTGAGGAAATGATTAGTCAGGATAAGGCGCAATATGATAAATATCAGCAATCCTATGAACAGGTAGAAAATAATTTATTATTCTTGGATGCAGCAAGAGAAAAGCAAGTTTTTTAAGGCATTAGGCGCGTAGAACGTTACTGTTCTATGCGTTTTTTTAAGAAAACAGAAAAAAGATGCCCAAATAAGTTTTAGACACCTTGAAAAGAAGCTTATAAAATCTTACTGAAGCTGTATTCGTTCATGTAGCGATTGTTTAACTTAATGGCGTTTTTTCGAATTCCTTCTTGCTGAAAACCTAATTTGTTGAATAAATTTAAGGCGATATCATTATGCTCCATAACAGACAATTCTAAGCGTGAGATTTCTCGCTGTTTAGACCATTTCTCAACTGCCTCCATGAGTGCTAAACCAATTCCTTTTCCTTGGTACTCTTCTTTAACAGCTAGGTGAATAGATGCAACGTGTTTATTTTTAGAATGCTTGTGGCCATGGATAACTGCATAGCCAGCAAAACTACCATTTAATATACAAAGTAAAATTGTTCTGTTTTTTAGTTGCTTCCAGTAGGTTAAATTTTTACGAAGCTGTTGTACAGTTAAATCCAATTCATCTTGGACGTTATACATAAAGTCAGTTTGTTCAAAGATCTCTTCCTGTAAATGTATAAATGATCTAGCATCTGATGCTTCGATTGCTCGGATTATGTAGGCAGATGGGATGTCATCATCATTAGAGATATTATTCGCTGTAGCCTTCATTTGTGTACGTGAGAAAGTTACACTAGTTCCAAGTTTAATGTCAATGACGTAGTAACCTGCATTTGTCCATGTCAAATAGTGTGTAAGAGGAGGCTTTGTTTTTTTCCACCAGCTTTTATTCAAATAAGCTGCATTTGGTAAGGCTTGTCCCATAATATTTTCGAGTTCGCTAAAGGATAAAGTAATTTCTTGTTGTAAAGCTACTTCAAAATAATTTGCTAAAGGAATATACTTTTTTTCCATCTTCTTTGTCATTGTAATCCCCATTTCCTGTATATCCTAAAATATAGACTATCTGATAATAGCATAAACTTATGGTTTCTTAAATATAAAAACGCAACTATATATCTATTTATTTCAATTATTTTTAATGAAGTATTAATAATTAATAATAAATGTTAAAAATAGGATGGTAAAAAAATATAAAAATATAGTTATTGAGGAAAATATTCATCTACTAGCTTGCCTATGTATCTTCTTTAACCTATGGGGAAAGTAAGATAAGTAATATGTAGAAGTTATTTTGATATACGGAAAATATCAAAGGGATTTTTAAAGCAAGTATATTGAAAGCACTGATAGACAAAGTTTTACTTTCTATCACGATAGTTCATAGGGTATGATAAAATAAAATAAATGTTATTGCTATTTAGGAGGAGTAATTTTAATGAGTAAAGTTTTAGTTTTTGGTCATAAAAATCCTGATACAGACACAATTACATCTGCCATTGTCTATGCATATTTAAAGCAAAAATTAGGGATAGATGCTGAAGCAGTTCGTCTAGGTGAAGTAAACAACGAAACACAGTTTGCTTTAGATAAATTTGGCTTTGCGGCACCACGTTCCATCTCATCAGTAGTAGGAGCAGAAAAAGTAATTCTTGTAGACCACAATGAATTCCAACAATCTGCTGATGGCATTGAAGAAGTACAAATTACAGAGGTAATTGATCATCACCGTATTGCCAACTTCAAAACAGCTGATCCTTTATACTACCGTGCTGAACCTGTGGGCTGTACTGCTACAATTTTAAATAAAATTTTCAAGGAGAATAGCATTGAAATACCTGCAAATATTGCGGGATTAATGCTTTCTGCTATTGTTTCAGACACATTACTATTCAAATCACCTACTTGTACAGAGCAAGATATAAAAGCTGGTGAGGAATTAGCGTCAATTGCAGGAGTTGACATCGCAGAGTACGGTTTAGCAATGCTGAAAGCAGGTGCCGACCTTTCAGATAAATCATTAGAGGATCTTTTATCATTAGATGCAAAAGAGTTCCAGTTCGGGGAATATAAATCTGTAGTTGCTCAGGTGAACGCTGTTGATATGAATGACGTGCTTGGACGCCAAGAAGAATTAGAAATTTTATTAAATAAAAATGTTGCAGAAAATGGATTAGATTTATTCTTTTTTGTTGTGACAGATATCTTAAATAATGATTCAACAGCTGTTGCAATTGGACAAGTAGCAGAGGCTGCAGCAAAAGGATTTGGAGCTGAGTTAGTAAATAATCGAGTTATTTTACCGGGTGTAGTATCTCGTAAAAAACAAATTGTACCAATTTTAACGGACGCATTGAAATAATAGAGAAAAGAGGCTGTCTTCGAAAAGACAGCCTCTTTTATTCTAATTTTAATGGCTGTACAGCAGGACCTTCAAGAACTTCTCCCTTGGCATTGAAGCGGGACCCATGACATGGGCAATCCCAAGTTTCATCAGCTTCATTCCATTTAGTTTTACAGCCTAAATGCGTGCAAGTTGGTGTATTGGCATGTCTAAGATAGCCACTGACAAATTCCTTGGCTACAAATCCTCCAACCTTAAGCATTTGCATAAATTGAGCACCAAATTTTGTACGTGCTGGTGAATAAAGAGCAATTGCACCGTCTTCACTCCTTGAACCTGTAATTAAGGAAGACAATATATCTCCAGCTACAAATGAGTTAGAGATTCCCCATTTACGGTAACCAGTTGCAATGAGGACATTAGGCTGCGATTTTGCAATTCTTCCTACATAAGGAATCATGTCAGGTGTTTCAATATCCTGTGCGGACCAACGATAGATTGGTTCTTGCTCGAAATGCGCCCTCATTTCTCCTTCGATGGCTTCATAATAGGGTTCTGTGTTCGCTTTTTCACCTGCAATATGGTTAGCACCACCTAACACTAAATAATGCTCATTGTTTATGGTAGCTGTACGAATTGAACGAGATGGGAAATCTACACAGAGATACTGCCCTTGCATTGTTTCATTAATTTTGCTAGCGACCATATAGGAGCGGCTGTTAGAAAGCTTAAAAAGATGTAGCCCTTTAAAGGCTTCAATGGGGTAATGTGAACACAAAATAAGTTTGTTATATTGAACCGACATATTATTTTCGGTATGTAAATTATTTTGTGATATGTTTAATTGCTGCACACGAGTATTTGTATAGAGTTTTGCACCCATTGATAATGCTTCTTTTGCAAGAAAATTACAAACCTCCACTGGATTTATTTGCGCCTGCTGCGACATACTAAGTGCTTTTGTAATTGGGAAAGGAAGCTCTGTTTCAGAGGTGATCTTTGCTTTGATATTTAAAACTTTGTAGGCATTCCATTCTTTTAATAGCTGTTCATATCCTGTTTTTGTTTGGCAATAAAGTAATGATTCTACTTGCTGGACACTATTCTTCGGAAGTAATTGCATCGCTTTTTCAATAGCGAGCTGATTGAGCTGATAATAAAGCCTGGCTTCCTCTACTGATAGTTTTTCAATAAGTTCTGAATAAACTAGGCTATGCTGTGCAGTTAATTTTCCTGTTGAATGACCAGTCGTACCATGGCCTAAATGTGTATTTGCTTCAAGTAAGACTACGTCAACACCCGATTTAGCCAAGGTATAGGCTGTATAGAGACCTGTCAAGCCTCCTCCAATAATGCATACATCACAAGTTGTAGAAGCATTTAGAGATGTTAAGGAGATGGAATCAGATGTTGCAAGCCAAAGAGATTGTATCATACATAAAATCCTCACATTGTTTTTACGTTCAGTATGTAGATAGGTTTGAAAATTTATGCAAAGAAGCATAAAAATTGCCTTGCTATAAGGTCTATCGCTACAATGTAGCAAAAAGGAGTGTGTTGGATGATGAAAATTGAAATATGGTCAGATTATGTATGTCCATTTTGTTATATTGGAAAAAAACAGCTTGAGCAGGCAATAGAGGATACAGGTTTTACAGGACAGGTGGAGCTTGTATATAAAAGCTATCAACTTGATCCAAC
This sequence comes from Lysinibacillus sp. UBA6686, assembly GCF_002455205.1. Classification (NCBI taxonomy): domain Bacteria; kingdom Bacillati; phylum Bacillota; class Bacilli; order Caryophanales; family Bacillaceae; genus Lysinibacillus; species Lysinibacillus sp. UBA6686. Next base: position 54,258 of record NZ_DKJS01000008.1, read on the forward strand.
TACACCTGTTGATACAAATGTATCCACGTTTGAAGCTTTAGCGAAAAAGTATGGTATGTCTTTAGAAAAAGCAAAGGAAATGACGCAAGGCGTGGCAGCTAGGGCCAAAGAGGTTGGTCTAAACTATAATTTTGATAGGCTTATGGAAGAAAATACTTTAAAGGCACATCGTCTAGTGAAATGGGCAGAGCAGCAAGGGGATGCTACAGCACTTGTAGAAGCCCTTTTACATGGTTATTTTATTGAAGCAAAACGGATTGGACACGATAATGTATTAGTCGATATTGCTGAGCAAGTAGGTTTGAATCGTGATGAAGTTGCGAAAGTTCTTGCGTCTGATGAGTATAAAAGTGAGGTAGAATCGGACATTCAGGAAGGGCTAGAACTTGGTGTACGTGGTGTACCGTTCTTCGTTGTCAATCGTAAGTATGGTATTTCAGGTGCTCAACCACAGGAAGTATTTGAAGATACTTTACGTAAAGTGGCACAGGAAGAGGGTTTACAGCCAACATTAAAAATGGCTGGCACTGATGAAACTGGAGTATGCACAGACGAAAGCTGTAAGTTTTAAATTAAGCTAGACGGATATTAATCTGTCTATATGAGTATTTCAGTCAAAAGTATGAAATTAATAATGTTGACTTTTGACTGAAAATTTTTTAGACTAAGGAAGTCATATATCTCGAAATCGAGATATACTAAATTATGATTTTAAAGGGAGATTTTATATAATGAACGTATTAGTAGTAAAAGCAAACAACCGACCAGATGGTATTTCAACAAAAATGTATGAGACATTTATGGAAAATGTAAAAGGTGTTAATGTTACAACGTTTGACGTGTATAAAGAAGATATGCCTTATTTTGGTCAAGATCTTTTCAATGCTTTTGGTAAAGTACAAAATGGCGGAGAGCTAACTGACATCGAATCTCGTCTTTTAGCTGCAAAGCAAAAAGCGATGGATGCTTTAACTGCAGCTGATGTAGTTGTATTTGCTTTCCCACTTTGGAACCTAACAATTCCAGCTACATTACAAACTTTCATTGATTATGTATACCAAGCTGGATACACATTCAAATATAATGAGCAAGGCCAAATGGAGAGCTTAATGACAGACAAAAAAGCAATTATTTTAAATGCGCGTGGTGGTTACTACTCTTCACCAGAAGCTCAACCACTAGAAATGGCAGTGAACTATATTAAAAATATTGCAGGTGGCGTATTCGGTATGGAAATTATCGAAGAAGTTGTTATTGAAGGACACAATGCTTCACCAGATAAAGCTCAAGAAATTATTGCAAATGGCCTAGAAGAAGTTAAGAAAGTAGCTCAATCTTTACAATCTATCCACGCATAACCAATATTTTTTTAACAAAAGTTCTCTCTAATCTGAGAGGACTTTTTTTTATTGGTGTAGTAGAGGTACGGTGGTGGTATAGTGGTCTGACATATTGAAGCTATACACTTAATGTTAATTTACATTAAATAACATCATATAGTGAAGAATAAGAGGAATTGGTATTAATCTATGATTTTCTAGTAAAGTGCTTTGCTAATCATTCAAAAGTACATACAATTAGGTCTATTTAGTCAGTAAATATATGAATTAGTATAATATAATAGAAATTGTAGGAAAATAATAGATTTATAAGGAGGTTGTTACATGAATAAGAAATTAATGACTAATTTTTTTGCAATGTTACTTATTTTATTCACATTGCTTCCATTTGGACTGTCTGCAAATGCTGCATCGAACGATGTGACACGTGGAGATTTCGTGAAAGAATTAGTGGGAAAATTAAACGTTGAGCTAGGTGATGGTTCAAATCTGTCCTTTACGGATGTTCCAAAGGATTTAGCTCCTTATGTGGAAAAAGCAGTAGAACTGAACTTGATTAAAGGTAAAAGTGTCACATCGTTTGGACCAAATGATAAATTAACACGTCAACAGGCTTTTGTTATATCTGCTCGTGGACTAGTTAATGAAAACGCTTCATTCTCAGTGTTAGATAAATTCAAGGATGCTCATTTAATTGCTAAGACACATAAGCAAGATTTAGCAAATGCTGTTGCAGCAAATATTTTACAAGGCTTTGATGATAACACAATTCGCCCCCGCGACTATGTGACATCAGAGCAAATGCAAAGTATTGTGGAACGTTTTGTAGCTGAATATAAATCACCAGTAGCTAAGACTACAATGGATCTACAAATTTTAGGGACGACAGATATCCATACAAACCTAGCTAATTATAATTATTACTTAGATGCTGAATCAGCCGATGTAGGATTAGCGAATACTGCTGCATTAATTGAACAAGCACGTGCTGAGAATCCAAACACATTATTGTTCGATAATGGCGATTTAATTCAAGGGACGCCATTAGGTTCTTATAAGGCGTTGGAAAACGTATTAAAGCCTGGTGAAGTTCATCCAGCGATTGCAGCACTTAATGCATTGAAATATGATGGTGGAACGTTAGGTAACCACGAATTCAACTACGGTTTAGCGTTTTTAGATGAGGTATTAAATGATGCACAATATCCAGTTGTAAATACAAACACTTATGATGCTAAAACAAAAAAACATATGTATACGCCTTACGTCATTTTAGAAAAAGAGGTTGTAGATCATACAGGTAAAAAGCACACACTTAAAATAGGTGTTACAGGTATCGTACCAACAAAAATTGTTGAGTGGGATGCGATTCATTTAGCAGGTAAAGTTGATATGCAGGAACCTGTTGAAGCGGTAAAAGAAATTGTGCCAGAAATGCAAAAAGCAGGCGCAGATGTAATCGTCGTTCTTTCACATTCGGGTATTGGTGAAGATACGTATGTGGAAGGCGTAGAAAACGTTGGTTATCAAATTGCTCAAATCGAAGGTATTGATGCGTTAATTACAGGCCACTCTCATTTAACATTCCCAGGTGACTATAAGGATCTTAAAAATGTAGATCAAGAAAAAGGGACAATTAATGGAGTACCTACTGTTATGGCAGGTAGCTACGGTAGTCATCTTGGTGTTATTGATTTAAAGTTAGAGCTACAGGGCTCAAAATGGATTGTTGTGGATGGACAAGGTTCTATTCGCTCTATTAAGAAAGAGGGATTACAGCCTTCTAAAACAGTTTTAAATGCGATTAAGGAAGCCCATGAAGGTACTTTAAAGTATATTCGCCAACCTGTTGGTGAGACAACTGCACCAATCCATAGTTACTTCTCTATGGTCCAAGATGATCCTTCTATTCAAATTGTTACACAGGCTCAAAAATGGTTTATTGAAAAGGAATTAAAAGGTACTGCTGATGAAAAGACACCACTGCTTTCTGCTGGTGCACCTTTCAAAGCAGGTTCTCGTAATAATCCTGCCGATTATACAAATATTCCTGTAGGTCCTCTTGCAATTAAAAATATGGCAGATATTTACCATTATGACAACACTGTTGCAACGATTAAAGTAACAGGTGCTCAAGCTATTGAATGGTTAGAGATGGCTGCAGGCATTTTTGCAACAATTGATCCAAATAAAACAGAAGAGCAAAATATTATCGATCCAGAAGCACGTTCTTATAATTTCGACGTGCTAGATGGTTTAACTTATCAAATTGATGTGACATCGCCAGCAAAATATGATCGTCGTGGTAATCTTACTGATGAAAAGGCAAATCGTATTAAAAATGTGCAATATGCTGGTAAACCGATTGATTTAAAACAAGAATTCATCATTATTACAAACAATTACCGTGTTGGTGGCTCATATGGGGCGACATTCAAAAATGCTAATGGCTCTAATGTTACAAATTATGCGTATGAGAATCGCCAAGCTGTTATTGATTACATTATGGACAATAAAACAATAAATCCTGCTGCTGACAATAACTGGTCGTTTGTACCATTCCCAGCAAATACAAAGGTTATTTACCAAACTGCTAAGGATGCTCAAAAAGTTATCCCAGCAGGTAGCTCTATTAAATATTTGGGAGATACAGAGGGCGGCTTTGGTAAATATTTAATTCAATAATGAAAATGAAAAGAAGAGCGCGCGTTAATCGCTGCTCTTCTTATTTTGCCGTTCAAAAGTTTGATAACGTGTTCCTTGAAACGTTAGTAATCCAAAGTCGCCCTCTGCAAGTAGTCCAAAATCACGACCATTCATTTTTAACTCTAACCGATCACCGCTTTGTACCTCAAACGTTACATAATAGGATGTATGGGCACTAGTGTTACCAGAACCTCCACGAGTATTAGATCGTTTCGTAACGACTTTAGCCGGTACTGTTAAAATAGGTGAATTATTGTTCTTTGACCACTGTAAAATGCCGTTAAAAACAGTGAACACGATACCTCCAATAACAATTAAAAAGATTATTGAAATAAATATAGAAGCAAATGAAAAATCATTAAACACAAACATAAAATCCTCCTTACCTACATTACAGCTAAAACCATTATATTGGATTTATTTCAAGGTCTACAACAACATCAATTTCATCACTAATTAATACACCGCCTGTTTCAAGCAACGAGTTATACACTAAATTAAATTCTCGACGGTCAATTTGTGTCTTTGCTTGGAAGCCATATACCTCTTGTGCCCAAGGGTTTACCCCGTTCCCGGTATATACTGTAGTAAATATAATAGGCTTTGTTATGTTTTTAATAGTTAAATCACCATGAATAGCATATTCTTTATCTCCAAGTTTTTTAATATTTGTGGATGTAAATAATATTTTAGGATAAACATCGGCATCGAAAAAGTCAGGAGATACAAGGTGAACATCTCGATCGAAATTTTTTGTGGAAACACTTGCAACTGCGATGGCAAAGGAAATGCTTCCACCTTCTACTTGTTCAATATCTGGTAAAGCTATTTCTGCATTGTACGATTCGAATGTACCATGTATTTTTGATATCATCATATGTTTTACAGAAAAGCCGATCGTTGAATGGCTAAAATCAATTGCATACTTTTTCACTGGAAAATCCCCCTAAAAATAGTATCTTACACCGAATGATAGAGTAAAAAATTCAATGATTCAATGGATTACTAATAAAAATGCCTAAATATACGTTAAATAAACGTGTAATTTGTGAATATTTAAAATTATTATAAGAAAGTATGAATGTTATTGAGGATTACTGGGCTTTTGAAAGATTCATATTGAGAAGTGAGAAGGCATATAGTGAGTTGTCTTGTGCAAAGATTATTTTTCGACTACGGTCATTTTAAATGAAGATAAAGTAAAGATTTAGTTTTTATATAATTTGTTCATGTAAATTTCTGTATGGTAACTTAAATAATTCATAATCAAGCTTAAACTTACTTTTAGTAATCAAATATACATATGTAAATTAATTACTTGGTGTAAATAAGTTACTTCAAATTTACTTTTATAAAAAGAATCGTTACAATAGAGTACATAAGAGGTGAAAAAAATGAATGAGACAACTTTATGTCCTCGTTTAGCTAAAGCAATGGATTTAATTGGAAAGCGCTGGACAGGGCTAATTTTATATCAACTATTAGATGGGCCACAGCGATTTAATGAGATTGAGTCTGCTTTACCTGTAAGTGGCCGTTTGTTATCAGAACGTTTAAAAGAGCTGGAAAAAGAAGGGCTTGTGGAGCGAAAAGTATATTCAGAAGTTCCAGTACGTGTGGAGTATTCGTTAACGGATAAGGGTAAGGCGTTAGAAGGAGCTATTCGCAATATCGAATCATGGGCGACGAGCTGGCTTTAAAAGAAGCCTATATATGGATAAGTTGCTAAAAAAGTTTATTGGAATGGTCTTGAATTTTCTTTATAATATTCAACATCTCTGCACAGGGTGCTTTGCAACCCATGAAAACGAGATAAAATACCCTTCATTTTACTTGTCAAATCGAGGTTCTAAATCCATACTAGTGTAGAGTAAGAAGGATGTTAGAAAGGAATTAGCTCTCATGACAAAAGAACAGTGGGCATCGGATTTAGCGCAAAGCATAAATCCAGCCAATATTAAATTAAATGAATCATTACAGCGATATACGATGACTAAATTAGGCGGTAAGGCAGATGTTTTTGTTTTACCTGAAACGGAAGAAGAAGCGATATCCGTTATTTCCTATGCGCATATAAATAATATTCCATTATTAATGTTAGGTAATGGGTCCAATATGGTTGTTCGTGATGGCGGACATCGAGGGATCGTTGTTACATTTTCATATTTAGATGAAATTCATATAGAAGATGACCATGTTTACGCGCAAAGCGGCGCACTCATAAAAGATGTATCTAAACTAGCTGCTGCTGCCTCTTTAACAGGCTTTGAATTTGCTTGTGGTATTCCAGGCTCAATTGGTGGAGCGATGGCTATGAATGCGGGCGCTTATGGTGGAGAAATTAAGGATATTATTATTTCCTCTAAGGTGCTAACTAAAGATGGGAATGTTTTAATACTAAACAAAGAAGAGCTTGAACTAGGCTACCGTAAAAGTATTATTGCTAAAGAGGGTTACTATGTACTGTCATCCGAATTTCAGTTAGCTAAAGGTGTGCAGGAAGAAATTGACGCTAAAATTGCAGATTTAACGTTCCAACGAGAATCCAAGCAGCCATTAGAATACCCATCTGCAGGGAGTGTTTTTAAGCGTCCTCCAGGTCACTTTGCAGGGAAGCTTATTCAAGATAGTGGCCTACAAGGAAAAGGCGTAGGTGACGCTGAGGTTTCAACGAAGCATGCAGGCTTTATTGTGAATAAAGGCAATGCTACAGCCTCTGATTATATCGCAACAATCCAAATGGTACAGCGGGTAGTGAAGGAAAAGTTCGGTATTGATTTGGAGACAGAAGTTAAAATAGTTGGTGATGACTTATAGCATACTACGCTCTTCGCTAATGGCGGGGGGCGTTTTTTTGAGGGAGAGAAGAAAATGAAATTTATATCTTGGAATGTTAATGGAATTAGAGCCTGTGTAGGCAAAGGTTTTTTAGATTTCTTCAATAGCATGGATGCTGATTTTTTCTGTATACAAGAAACCAAATGTCAGGCAGGACAAGTTGAGCTATCTCTTGAAGGTTATGAGCAGTATTGGAACTACGCACAGAAGAAGGGCTACTCGGGCACGGCTATCTTTACAAAGCATACGCCACTTTCTGTACATTATGGTGTAGGTGAAGATATTTCTCAGGATGAGGGACGAATTATTACGTTAGAGTATGAAGATTTCTACCTTGTAAATGTCTATACACCAAACGCTCAGCGTGATTTAGCACGATTACCTCTACGTTTAGAGTGGGAGAGTCGGCTAGCTTTATATTTACAGAAGCTAGATGCCCAGAAGCCTATCGTATACTGCGGAGACTTAAATGTTGCACATATGGAGATTGATTTAAAAAATGCAAAATCGAATATTGGAAATTCTGGCTTTACATATGAAGAACGTGCTAAAATGTCAGAGCTTTTAGCAAGTGGTTTTATTGATTCCTTCCGTCACCTATATCCTGAAAAAACAGACCACTATACTTGGTGGTCTTATATGAATAAAGTCCGTGAACGCAATATTGGCTGGCGTATTGATTATTATATTGTTTCTGAGAGATTAAAAGACAGCATAGAAGAGGCGAATATTCATGCACACATTTTAGGGAGCGATCATTGTCCAATTGAATTACAGCTTCATATTTAGAATTAAAAAATCGTATTTTTCTATTAGGGAAAATACGATTTTCATGTTGTTGAAATACT
>NZ_DKJS01000065.1:0-26324 GCF_002455205.1 Lysinibacillus sp. UBA6686
ACCTTCATTTTGACTAAATATTCACAAAGGTATCCTTGACCATTTAGTTTTTCAACACTATGAAAAGTGCCCTCCAATGTTCAAGGAGGGCACTTTTGCACAAGTTAACGTTGTTGTTCATAGCTACGGATATGCCCTAAAATGGCAGGATCCTTAATTTTAGTATCTTCACTTAGTAGTAATAGCTTCGACATGATTTCGGCTGTACGAGGGTCATCGTCCACCATCGGTAGGAAAATGCGTCCACGGTGCTGCGCTTGTACAGCGATTATTGGAATCATTGATCCACCCATTTGATGGACAACACCACTACCTAAATGTAGTGAATAGCTAGCAAGTTTACCTTCAATAAGAGCATGCTGTTTTTTCACTTCTACGTTTGTAAGTTTTAATAGCTTTGTTAATTCTTCCACAATCACACTACGCATTTCAACAGTAGAATGACTTGCCTCAGGATCTACACCACCAACATGCGCAACACTAACAATGAGATCAATATCTCGCATAATCTCAGAGAAAATTGCTGCAGGTATATCATCTAAGACTATGCTTTTGCCAGTTAAACGATTATAGAAATAAACACCCTCAATTGCAGGCGCTTCAATTTCTGCTGGGGTAAACCAATCTGCCTGTGCATATAACGAGGCCACAATATTTTCCTTATAATACACTTTGCGAGGTCCTTCATCATAACTAATTTGCCAGCCTCTTGTTTTTAAGAGGGCTACCGTCTGAGATGGATTTACTTGATGTCCTGCATAGCGCAATGATCTTTTTTGCTCTTTTTCATCTTCATTTATCACATATAGCTCACGGAGCACTTGCTTAAACGGTTGCTTTATTTTGTGCTCAAACATATAAGCCTGCCATTGACGCCATTGACCACTTTCCAGTAGGTGATATGGATGGGCAATTTTTAATGTTGCCGTTGGTGTAAGTGAAATGATGTCACCTGATAGTAGGCTTAAGCCCTCTGCAGTGAGCATTCCTATATACACGTCGCTTTTAAAGACGAGCTTTTGTAGAAGAGGAGCTAGGATTGGATGCTTTAATAAATTGATGAGCTCTTCAGCATGGAAGACTGTTTCTAACTCCATTGCCTGTTCAAGCGCTGGCCGTGCTCGTTTATATTGCTCCTTCAACTCTTTTCGTGCCTCTTGTAATGCGATGATCTGTGTATTTTTCTTCAATGCCGTTGGGATATTTTTAAGACGTTTTCCATCCTTTGTCACGATTATTTCCACATCAGCATCATCTTCAATCTGCAAATGAGCCGTAATATGCTCGATTTGCTGTGCTTCAAATAAATGTTTCATTTCATGAAAAGCGGATAGCTCCATTCGCCATGTAAATCTTGTTGTTTCTCCATCACCAGCATTGCGTGCTAGATTTTCAAGTGCAATACTTGCTGCTCGTGCTTCGCTTGCACGACGCTGGGCTCCGAATTGCTTGCTTTCCTTTAAAAATTGTTGAATAAACTGATAGCGTATTAGAGCGTCCTTTTCATCTGATTTTTTTAATGGGATCAGACCAAGTGCACGAAGCTTGTCTTTATTACGTTTATCTTGTATTTCTTTCATTAATGGCTTTGGACTAAGTTTTCCAATTGCAGTATCGGCATAAAGCTGTGCTCGACGATGATTTGCTCCTTCTGATGCGTATTTTGCAGCATCATAAACAAGCTTGAAATTTTTTGCACCAATTGTTTGATAGGCACTTTGGAACCAACCTAAATCAAATGCACCATCTCGGAAATCGTCGGAAGTGATGCTTGAGAAGAGGGCAATTTGATCTTTAGCAAAATCTGATAAGTAGTCGGTTGTATGGGCGATAAAGTACCATGCAGATTCTTTTAAGCCTTCCCAACCAATTACTTCACTAACTAGATCGATCCAATGCTGATTATACATCATTGCTTCAATTAATCGCTCTTTTGAAATATTTGTTTTTTCCCATGCATCTTTTAACTGCTGTGCGGATTCCTCTTTTTTAGGATAGCAGTTTGCGAGAAGACGTGAGAAAACATCCTTTTTCGTTTCTGCCTGCCAAATATAGCCTCGAGCAAGCTTTTCTCCATCAAGTGCCTGTAAAATTTTAAAGAAATAATCAATACCTTCTATATAGGATATACTGCTTGCTAGCTTCGTTACGGTAGTAGGAATATCCCCGCGCTTAAGCTCGATTTCTAAAATTCGCTTGATTGCCTGCTCACGTATAGCAAGAAGAGTCGATAAATCTTCAAATGACTTTTGATACTTTTCGATTAATTTATTTGGTGCTATCAATACATCAGAGGCTAATGTATTCGTGAAAATGGCCTCAAATAAATGATCCTGTGTGAATAAGCCTGCCTGAAGGGCATCTAAATATTGGAATAAGCTTAAATTATATACACTTGGGCTATACTGTTCCTTTTGCATGCGCTTTGTTAATTCTTCGTTAATAGCGAGCATTTTGACATATTCGCCATAAGTCGTATAGCCTGAGAAGCATCTATCAACAAAGGCATCGATTACATCTAAATCTACTATAGTGGAAGTCGAACGATAATAATAATACCCCTTATCTCTTACTTCGAGCTTCCACTTTTCAGGTGGTATTTGAGATAACAGCTGAAGCATTATACCAATTGCTTGCTCGAAAGCACTGAATCCTTGTGCATGTTGTTCTAAAAGTTCGACTGCTTGTTTATGAAGCTCCTGTTCCCCAGACAAATTGTCTAAATCCTGTGAAAGCACAGTGAAAATTTCCTCCAGTGTTTGCTCATGCTTTAACGCATTGAACTTAGCAATATATTCTTTAATTTGTGCATAGTTAAGGATTGGAGCGATAAGAGCGTGTGCTGCTTCGCTAATTTCGTGGACAGCAGGGTATTGAGACAGATTACTATAAAAGTTGAAATAAGCTAAATCCTCTGTGCTGAATTTTTCTTCTTTTATCCACTGTATGATTTCCTCAGGGATTGGATGGACGTCAAGACTAGCGTTTTTACTATTCTCTTTTTTGGAGGCTATAACGTTATAGTCTTGTCCTAAGGTTGTTGTCATTAGGGTATCATTCCACTGGTATGTCTCATACTCATAATGAGCATGAACATCAATTAATTGAATCAGCCGCTCAAGCTTTGCTAAAAGTTTATGAACATCATAGTCAAAAAATTTCTCAAGTGGCATTTGTGCCTGCAAATAAATTGGAATTAGCTGCTTCCATGCCTCTTCACCGTCCACCTTGATATCCATATTAGAAATGTTTTGATATTGAATAGGCGGGTGTGGTGTATATAAGCCAAAGCCATTTTCCTCGTTATATTCTGGAATATCGCTTGTTAACAATTGATCTAAAAGCACTTGCTCTGTTGCAGTAACTTTTGGTAGCGTCTTGCATAAAGCTGTAATTTGTTCATTTGATAAGTGATATTCTTTTGAGGCTTCTAATAACAACTCAAGTCCACCAAGTCGTTTTAATTGCTTCTTGTCTTGTATAAGTCGCTCGGCACTTTGCAATATTTTCTCTTGTGATTGTAGCTTTAAGAGAGAAATAGCCTCTTTACGAAGTGAGCCTGATTTATTTGCTAAAAGATCCTCGACTTTTAAAATTTCATGATCAGTAGGTGTTAATAGCTGTATCTTTTTGAGCGCGAGGGACCGATTAATAGAGCTTCGGTCTCGTAAAGAGCTAAATAGAAAATCGCGCTTTCCTTGTGTAGAATTATCAAGGCAATAAATATTAAGAAGCCCAATTCTGCTAGTAGGTGAGTAGGCATCTGCATTCTCAATAATACGTTGAAATAATTCTTCATCTTGTAAGTGATGGGCCAAAATAATTTGTGTTGAAATAATGTCCTCTAAAGATATGTGCGCATATACGAAGGCTAGGGGTTTTCCTGCAATTGTTAGACCATCCTTGGAAACCTCACTCTTTGCCCATGCGAGCTGATTAAATAACAGATACTCAATGTTTTGAAGCTGTGTATTTTCTTGCATGTACGTTTGTAAATCTTTAACCCAATCGTTATCCCAAGCATATTCACTGTTAATATAGTTATTTACATGGATGAAATTTCCCCAAGCAAAAGTAAAAAGCTCAATATCCTTTGTTGTTAAAATAATATCTTTGACATATTGTGCAGTAAAGGAAGTTTTCCCTAAATTTTTTAAGAACGCAAGTGTTGTAAGCTGGACATGCTTTTGGCGTCCTAGTAGCTCTGGCAAAACTATATCAAGCTGCGTGTAATCTTTTGTAGAAATTGCCCAGAGTGCCACATAAATATCTATTGTTCGCTCGCTTTGCAGTAATTCTTTAGTGAAATTGTCGTTTTCAATAGCTTGAATCGCTAATGACAAGACTTCCTCTGTAATCTTTTGATTTTCAAAGCTATTATAGCCAAGTCCCATCCAAGTATCGACAGCACGAATAACTGAGGAGAAGCGAGTTAGCTGGTGCTCTTGAATAAGCTTCATGATTGTAAGCTGTGCATCTAAGGTACCATGATCGATATTCTCAACAATAGCTTGACGTAGCCCTTCTTGCCTCGCTGCCGCAACTAATAGCTTTCCAAGTGCTTCATGCAGACGACTATTGGTTGATTTAAAAATCCCTCGTATTAGNNTAGCCAAAAAAGCTACTTTGATGTTCATCAAATAGGATATTTTCAATAGCTTCCTCAATAGCTGGGTTTTGTAATGATAGCTCTTCTGCAAGTAATTGCTCAAAAACATTAAATGGCATAACCTTTATATTCTCTTGCTTCATCACATAGGAGCTATAGTTAGGGTATGTACCATGCTCATATTGACTGTGATTCGTCAATAATTCCTGTAAATTGATTTCTTCAAATGTTAGCATTTCTTCAATTAATTGCAGACATTGAAAAAGGTGATCCTGTACTGGTTGTGCAGAACGAAACGATCTACGCAAAATACCAGTCTGAAACATTGTTGTATCATAACGTAATGCCAGCTTCTTAATATTTTGTGCTCGTTCCTGTGAAGAAAAGAGTGTTAGTACATCAATTAGTGGACCTGTAAATAGCTGCTCAAGTGTTGTGATTTTCAAATCAGCAATTTGCTGCTCAATATTGTAATCACGTGTATCCATATATTGAAGCAATGCTGTAGCTATTGGTTGAATAGCCGATGGTGCGGTATCAATTTTACTTTGAAATTGTAGTTTTTGTTCATGAGAAAGTGTCATGGGATTCCTCCTTACCAAATTCGTCCTGCTAGCATCGTTAATTTTATAAAAGTAAAAACATCATCTTCTTGAATTGTTAGTGGTTTTGTAAGTGAATTCAATTGCTCCTCATTTTGAACTACTAAAAACAGCTCATCTTCAAAAGCTTGAATCACTGTCGATTTTGCCTGTTCTAAAGACTGGACAGTGGCATTTTTTTTCTCACCAAAATGAATCTTGCCATGATGTACAGCATCCTCTAATAGCTCCTCAGTTAGATAAATATGAAGCGGTGTATCCAACGCCTTTTCGTTAAAATTCTGAACCTCCTGTGTGACGAGCTGTAGTAGTAAGTCTTTCAAGGTATGGACAGGCTCTTCAATTGTAAATGCAATTTTTTGAAGTTTACGCGATTTTTTTCCAATTGTTTTTTGCTGGTAAAATAAACGCAAACTAACACCTCCTTACAGTAATTTCATTATACAGGAGAGTAAATCATGAAAAGAATAAGGCATTTTACGCTAGTTATATAAAAATAAGTGGGAAAAGTGTAACAAATAATTTGTTGTAACGACTTATTTCTGAGTGTAGAAAGTGGGGTGAGGCTTTGCATAAGGACATAACAAATATAGAACATTTGTACGATTGTTATCATCGAGATGTGTATCATTTTGCGCTTTATTATACAAATAGTAGGGAAGAGGCGGAGGATATTACGCAGGAGACATTTTTCAAAGTGATGAAGCAGTTAGATAAATTAAAGGATATGGATAAAGTAAAAACTTGGATTTTGTCAATTGCACGAAATACAGCAGTAGATATACATAGAAGGGAAAAAGTAAAGAGACTTTTAATAGAAAAGCTAAGCTGGCAGCCTGTATTGAAAGAAGTTTCAAAGCCTCTGGAATTTATAGAGAAAAATGAGCAATGGCAAATAGTACAAGAGGCGTTAATGACATTAAAATCACATGATCGAACAATCATTATTTGCAGAATGCTAAAAGACTACACGATTCAGGAAACCGCCGAGATTTTGGGCATTTCAGAAGTGAAGGTACGTGTTGATTTTCATCGGGCAATGACAAGGCTTCGAAAAAAAGTAGGGAGGGACGATTGATGGAAGAACGTGATTATGAGTTATTTGACGCACTAAAAAAACGTCCTGATAAAGATCCAAATATAGATTTCTCAAAGCAATTGCGTCAGAGCCTCCAAAAAACGCCTATAAAGAAGATAAAACGATTTTCTATAGCGACAATATTAACCATTCCAGTGACGCTAGCTGTTCTACTATTTGTATTCATAATTGGTACAGGGCAATCAATCAACCTGAAAAACGCAGCACTATTAACCATCAATCAGGAGAAAAATCTTACTAATATATTATGTGTTTTCCTAATGCTTGCCCTCTTGTTATTTATACTGTTCGTTTATTATAAGGGGCTTACAAAAGGAAGACTTGTCTATTTGACGTTTTCACTGTCCTTCTTAGCATGGGTCGGAAATTTGGTATATGCAGAAAATCAAAATATTGAAGAACCAAGCTATAGTGAACTCTATGATGATAAGGAAATGATTGGACCATTTACGAATATGCAAGAACGTTTAGATGAGATTCTAAAGGAACAGGATAACTACCTTGTAAAAGCAATTGAAGGAGATGCAAAATAATGAAAAAGCCCTACGAATATATAGTGAATGGTGTGTCTTTTGTTTATATGGATTTAAGCACTTTTGGATTACCTGATATATTACCAGATTTCATTGGCTATCTTTCTTTTGTATATGGTATTCACCTGTTGCCGTCCTTTCATAACTTAAAGCGTTGGACGAAAACTTTCGCAATTATTTTGGCAGTCTTGTCATTCTTTGTGGAGCTAGATCAATGGCTAGGTTATAAGATACTGGGGGACATTGGAATACAGCTTATGCAATTTTTATTTATCATTTTTATGTATTGTGTTTTTCAATTATTATTACACATTCATTATAATAAGCCACTTGAAGCTAAAACATTTAGAACCTATCAGACATATATAGCATTGATGCTATGCGGCTTCGTTATACAAGCATTTTCAATGAATGTTGAAGAAAGTATGCGAGAGAATGTTCATTTTATAGGTTCCGTGCTACAGTTGGTTGCTTATTTCTTCTTTGTATTCTATTTTCGAGCATGTCATAAATATTATAAATACAGCATGCCTTCACAGTAATCGGTGAAGGATTTTTTTAACTTCTTTCAGCAAATGTTTTTTGTATCGAAAGCATAGCGGCAGCAGCAGATACAGAAGTCTCTCATCTCTATACGTGGTGAGATGAATGTGAATTTAAGCTTCTTTTCAGCGGGTGTCCAAACATCCACTGGAATAGAGGAACTCAGCCTAAGAACGCCACGTCTTGTGGCAATTTATCTGTGCGAAAGCGAAGCGACAACAACAACACAAGACTGAGTGACCAACAACATGTTGCTGCCGCTACGTTAGCACAAAGTCGATTCCGGACGCAATTATGCCAAGGCATAATTGATAGAAACCTGTTTCGAAAGAGCGATGGCATCTTTTCCTACCTTATTTCATAAGCTTTATAGGTATGATTTCATGACGCTTGAAGGAGGCAATGTCATTCAAATACATGTTGTACGAGCTGGGGAGTCTTTATGGAGGATTGCACAGGCGTATGGGACAACGGTTCAAAGTATAGTAGATGCCAATCAAATTCCAGAGCCAAATCGACTAGTCGTAGGGCAAGCTCTTGTTATTCCGATTATCGGAAGCTTTTATTATGTGCAGCCAGGAGACAGTTTATGGTCCATTGGTCAGCGCTTCGGTATTAATTATGCAACACTTGCACAGGTCAACAATATGAATCCAAACCAACCGCTATCTGTTGGGGTGCGACTATATATTCCATCTCCACCTAAAACAAGAGCTGAAACTTTGGCATATTTGGAGCCGAGAGGGGCATCTGTTAGCGAACCATTATTGAGTCAGGCTAGAGAAGCAGGACCATTTTTAACGTATCTTGCTTTATTTAGCTATGAAGCAAGGCGAGATGGGACACTTAAAAAACCACCAAGTCAGGGTGTGACGCAAATTGCTAATGAGACAGGAGCCTCCTTAGCAATGGTTATCTCAAATTTAGAGAATTTTAGCTTTAGCGGTGATTTAGCACGAGATATTTTTCAAAGTACAGCTGTACAGGATTTGCTTTTCGATAATATTCTAGAAGAGGCAAGACGTTTAGGGAGTATTAAAGATATCCATTTTGATTTTGAAAATTTACCAGGGGATCAACGTGAGGCGTATAACAATTTTTTAAGAAGAGCTGTAAATAGATTCCATCCACAAGGGTACACAGTATCCACAGCACTTGCACCAAAAACGAGTGCAAGTGAGCGCGGTCCCTGGACAGAGGCACATGATTATAGGGCACATGGAGAAATCGTGGATTTTGTGATGTTAATGACCTATGAATGGGGATATTCTGCCGGTCCACCTATGGCAGTATCTCCACTTCCTGAGGTAGAGGCAGTTGTTAAATATGCTATTAGTGAAATTCCTAGAAATAAAATTATTCTAGGACAAAATTTATATGGCTATGACTGGACACTGCCTTTTGTACAAGGAGGTCCCATTGCTGAAGCAGTTAGTCCACAAAGAGCTATTGAAATAGCTAAAAAATATAATGCAGCTATTCAATATGATAGGAGAGCCCAAGCACCTTTCTTTGAATACTATGATGAACAGGGCAGGGCGCATGTTGTTTGGTTTGAAGATGCAAGATCCATTCAAGCCAAATTCGATTTAATAAAGCGCTATAAACTTCGAGGAGTGGGATATTGGAAGCTAGGTTTACCATTCCCACAAAATTGGTTATTAATAGGCTCCAATTTCGATGTGGTGAAAAAATAACTATTCTATTTTCTTTTAAGCGGTAATATTCTGTAAATAGCGTTTCCAAATTTGGAAATGTATATTATAATTAATGGTAAATAGTTTTCTAGGAGGGATATTTTGGGTAAGTTTAAAAAGTTAGGTATTATACTAACATCTACAGCATTTACTGTCGGGGTACTTTCACCAATTTCACAAGCATCTGCCAATGTAAAGGAATCTTCAGAGAGAATTGAAATTCAAGTAGCTTCAACGGAGACAAAAGTCACGAAGAGTATGCTTATCAATAAATTGCATGCAATATTCCCAGATAAGTTTAATTTCTTAACAGAGAAAGATTTAAATGTAGGAAGCGGACACTACTATACAGATGATACAACAATTCGTTATGATATAAGCTTCCATAAAACTGTGAATGGTAAGGAGATTTATGGTAGCTTCACATTTAAGGGAGACGATTTAGAACTAGAGAATTTCTATTATCAGCCTTCTGATATTTCAGATGCAATGTATCCAGCAAAGTATTCTGAAGCTGATGCACAAAAAATTGCAAAGGAATTCTTAGCTAAATTCCCAAATACTGAAAACTACAAGCTTCAGGAAAATGGTATTGGCACTGATTACTATTTTAATATGAGCAGACCATTATCACAGCCAATTGCTTATTCGTTTGTCTATTCACCAACTCAAAATGGTGTGGCTATCAGCGAGCAATATTTTACTATTGAAGTCCTTGCGAATGGCGAAATTACAAGTGTTTATCGCAATACAGAGCCTCTTAGCAAGGCAACATTTGATAGTGTAGAGCAGAAGAAGACTGAAGCGGATATTCTTGCTCAAATTCGTGATAATTTAGCAGTTGAATTGCGTTACACTGTCGATTATGATTTCGAAACAGATCAGCGTAAAGTGAAGCTTGTTTATGCACCAGCAATAGGCTTTAATGGGGTACATGCTTTAAATGGTCAATGGCAAACAGTGAATGGCTTCTCGGCACAGGTACCAAAAGTAAAACGTGTAGAAAAGCTATCCTCACAACCGCTTGAACCAAGAAAGAAGGGTATGACATTAGCTGAAGTAGAAGAATTTGCAAAATCCTTCTTAAAGGTTGATCCTGATAAAGCTAAGTTACAAATTGATATGATTGATGAGAGAGAAAACCAAAATGGAGAGACAATTTACTCTGTAAATTATACGTATATGTATGATAATGGTGGCATAGGCTCCTCATTTGAATTAAATAAGGCAACAGGCGAAATTATTCAATACCATGATTTAACTAGAGAGTTCGTAAAGTCTAATGATAAGACTACAACCATTTCTAAGGATGCAGCATTGAACAAGGCGATTGAATACTTAAAGCAATGGGCTCCTTCCTATGTGCATAATTATTCTAAACCATTAGAGGATGCTGTATTAGCTGATTATAGTAAAGAATATTACTTCTCATTCCCGCGTGTTGTAAATGATATCGCTGTGGTAGGAGATGAAATATCTGTAAGTATTGGTTCTGATGGCTCATTACGTTCATTGTATATTTCTAACCAAAAAATCGATAATTGGCCATCTGTAGATAAGGCGATTTCTGCTGATAAAGCAAAAGAATCTTATCGTGAGGCACTTAAATTACAATTGCAATACGCTAAACAAAGTGGTGAGGATAAGAATCATTATGATCTAGTGTATTCACCAACTTATGGTGGTAATTTACTTAATCAAATTGATGCAACTACTGGTGAGTGGTTAATTAATATTGAGGATAAAAAAGAGCAACCATTGATTTCACATCCTACAGCAGCAAAAGAGTTAAATTATTTAGTTAGTCAAAATGTGTTAGAGATTAAAGACCCAGCTACTTTTAATGCTGATACTGGCGTGACTAAGGGAGAAGCACTAAAAATTTTGCTTAAATCTCTCACATATGGCTATTTTGGTGGATATGGAGAAGGTGATGAAAAGCAATCCTTCACAAATATTGATAAAAACCATCCATTATATGGGGTAGTTGAAGAAGCTGTAAGAAGGGGCATCTTAAAGCCAGCAGATCGATTTGATGTTGATGCAACATTGACTCGTCAAGAGCTTGCAGAATGGTATATTCGTGTATTAGGCTTAGAGAAAGCTGCTAAGCATAGCGATATTTATAAATTAAACTTTACTGATGCAGGTTCAATTGACCCAGCATACTCTGGCTATGTGGCTTTAGCAAGTGCAATGGGATTAATAGATGCACAGCAAAATAACTTCAATGCTACTGAGAAAGTAACATATGCAGATTTAGCTGTTTCAACAATGAGATTAGCTAAAGCTATTGGAGAAGGTAATAACAGTCGCAATTACTTTTACTAATTCTTAATAGAAAGGGTATCTCCTGTTTATTGGAGGTACCCTTTTTGGTTAGTTTTTAGATAAAGGTGAAATAATAACAGTAGAAAGGAGTGGAAGGATGAAAACTAAATTTTTTATGGCTATTCTTTTTACGACTATCGCACTCTATGGCTGTACAAAAGAAAAGGTGCAAGATATGCCGACAAATGCTCCAGTTCAACAAAATAATCAACAAGTCGGAGATACCGCAACAGATCAAGTACCCTTCAATTTTTTAGAGTTTTCGTTGGATGTTGACTATTCTGCGACAGATTCCTATGAAGCTGAATACGAAAATAAAAAGTCCGGCATAGCAGCAAAATTACAGGATACCCGAAATAATGAAAATCTTCAGGGAGATGCAGCTTATACGAAGCTGGAACCTCTTTTTAAGCAGCTGACGTTTGATTCCACTACACCAAATGATGAAGTAATAGATCAGGTTATTTCCGTATTCCATATTGCAGAGGACTTCCAATCAATTGAGATTGAAGTAGAATTTGTTGATGGGAATGAAAAAGAATTTAAACGTCTAAAGTAAATGATGCAGACTGAATTCATTCATTAAAATCCAGTTATCTATTAATGGCTGGATTTTATTTCTTAGAAGTAAGTAGTGCTATAAAGGGGAAAGTCAATTTCTGAGTAAAACAAATTAATTGTCGTATAAAGAAATATATGTTATTATTATCTCGAATTAAAGATAATGAAATTCGAGGTAACTAGAAAGAGGGAGTGGTATGAGGGAAGACAATCGTAATTTAAAGGCTTTTACGGTCTTGTTCCGTGCATATCAAACGATTCAGGAAGCAACAAGAAGAGATTTACTACAATATGATTTAAATCAAACCGAATTTTCAGTGCTTGAATTTTTATACCATCGTGGGGAACAACCGATTCAAGTGATTGGAAAGAGAATATTAATTGCAAGTAGCAGTATTACCTATGTTATTGATAAGCTTGAACAAAAAGGCTATGTCTATCGATTTGCTTGTGCGAAGGATCGCCGTGTCACTTATATTTTTTTAACAGATGAGGGACGGGCATTATTGGAAGAGATTTTCCCAAAGCATGAACAAAAAATTAATGAAATTTTTGAAGTATTAGACCCTGAAGAACTGGAAACAATGATTCTATCTTTAAAGAAGATTGGTTTTAATGCGATTAATAAATGAACAAATTTACATTAATATCTCGAAATCGAGATAATGGGAGGGTTTTAAATGAATCATTTAAAAGGGATTCATCACGTCACGGCAATTACTAGTAGTGCCGAAGAAAATTATAAATTTTTTACTTTTGTGTTAGGAATGCGTTTAGTGAAAAAAACAGTTAATCAGGACGACATTCAAACATATCATTTATTCTTTGCGGATGATAAGGGCAGCGCAGGTACAGATATGACGTTCTTTGATTTTCCGAACATTCCAAAAGGCGTGCATGGAACAAATGAGATTTCAAAAACCTCCTTCCGTGTACCAACGGATGCCGCTTTGGACTATTGGGTAAAACGTTTTGACCGATTACAGGTTAATCATACCGGCATTAAAGAACAATTTGGTAAGAAAACTTTATCTTTCGTAGATTTCGACGATCAGCAATATCAACTTATTTCTGATGAGCACAATAATGGTGTTGCCTCTGGGACTCCATGGAAAGATGGGCCAATCCCTTTGGAATATGCAATAACAGGATTAGGGCCAGTATTTGTTCGAGTTGCTAATTTTAAATATTTCAAAGATGTGCTAGAAAAGGTGATGCTTTTTACTGAAATTGCTGAGGAAGGAGATTTCCATTTATTTGAGGTAGGAGAGGGAGGCAACGGTGCTCAACTTGTTGTTGAATACAACAGTGTTCTACCTTTAGCACGTCAAGGCTTTGGTACAGTTCATCATGCCGCATTCCGAGTAGAGGATCGTGCTGTGTTGAATGAATGGACTGAACGATTTGATAGCTTCGGCTTCCATACTTCTGGTTATGTCAATCGTCACTTCTTTGAATCACTTTATGCACGAGTAGCGCCACAAATTTTATTTGAACTAGCCACTGATGGACCAGGATTTATGGGGGATGAGCCTTATGAAACTTTAGGTGAAAAACTTTCATTGCCACCATTTTTAGAACCAAAGCGTGCTCAAATTGAAGATCTTGTTCGTCCTATTGACACTGTAAGAAGTACAATAAAGTTCGATAAAGAGTATGAGTAATACTAATTCATCCAGTAACAGAAATATGATGCTTACTGGATGGATTTACATAACTGCATTGGGGGTTTATAAATGGAATTTTCCAAACTAATTGAAAAGCGTCGTTCAGCCAATAATTTTTTAAAGGACGTTAAGATGACTGAAGAAGACATACGGCCTATTTTAGAGGATGTTAAGCTTGCTCCATCGGCTTTTAACTTACAACATGCTAACTACATTATTGTTTTGGATGAAGAGATGAAGGAAAAAGTAAGAGAGGCAGCATTTGGTCAATATAAAGTACATTCAGCTTCTGGGGTGATTCTAGTATTAGGTGATAAAGAGGCCTATAAAAACACGGCCAATCTCACTCAGGGGATGGTGGATTTAGGAATAATCACCACTAGTGAATTAGAAGAGATTGTAGCAGAGAATACTAAATTTTATGAAGATGGTGGCCAGGATTTTATGAAGGATGAGGCGATTCGTAATGCTTCATTATCAGCAATGTTATTTATGCTTGCTGCAAAAAATCGCGGTTGGGACACCTGCCCAATGATTGGGTTCGATAATGAAAAAATGCGTGCACTTTTTAATGTACCAGAAACACATGAAATTGCACTTATGATAACAATAGGTAAGGAAAAAGAAAACAGTCGTCGTTTACGAGGTTATCGTAAGCCAGTTGAGGAATTTGCCACTTATTACTAACGTGGTATAAAATAGAATTACTATACAAATACTAAGAATAATAGACATTTTAGGAGGAAATAACATCATGAAAGTAGTAGCTATCGTAGGTAGTATCCGAAAAGAATCTTATAATATGCAGTTAGCTAAGTTTATTCAAAAACAATATGCTGTGAAGTTTGAACTTGAGGTTTTAAGCTTAAATGAGCTACCAATGTATAATCAAGATATTGAAAATGATGCACCACAAGCCGTGCTTGATTTTAAAGCAAAAGTGAAAGCTGCAGATGCAGTGCTTTGGGTGACACCTGAATATAATGGTACCGTACCAGGTGTGATGGTTAATGCAATTGACTGGTTATCTCGTGTAGACAAAGTAATGATTGGAAAACCATCTATTATTATGGGTGCATCGATGGGTAACCTTGGTACTGTAAAAGCACAATTGCATTTGAGA
Source organism: Lysinibacillus sp. UBA6686 (assembly GCF_002455205.1). Classification (NCBI taxonomy): domain Bacteria; kingdom Bacillati; phylum Bacillota; class Bacilli; order Caryophanales; family Bacillaceae; genus Lysinibacillus; species Lysinibacillus sp. UBA6686. The sequence goes on from NZ_DKJS01000065.1 coordinate 14,766, forward strand.
GATATTTTATTCTCCCCAGGTATTAATTCACCATTACTTAGTGGGAATGATGTTTATATTGGTGCTGTGCACACAAAATTTGATGCAGAAGGTAACCTAACAGATGAAGGTACTGTAAAATTCCTTGATTTAGTTATCGATAACTTCTTAAACTGGGCAAAAAAATACGTTTAACATAATGAAAGTCCTGTAAGTACTAGGTATACTTACAGGACTTTTTAACTTCTGCTGAAACGAATAAAGCACTTGAATGGTGGTAGAATGTTAAAAGAGATGCTCGATTAAAAATGCTGTACTACTGCATAAAATCTTCATATTTTTACGTTATACTTTTGACGTGATTCAGCCAAATGTTTTGTACCGCAAGCGAAGCGTCAGGTATAAAATACTTCAAAGGGAAGAGATGATGGAATTTTCCTATTCAGCAAACATATAAACGCATGATAATGCCCTGCAGATGTCACGGATTTTTTGGAAATCTCAAAATGGTGGTTAGCAAATGAGAAAACTTTCACTAAAGCTTGGAATCATTTTTTTTATTACATTATTTTGCATTGAAACATTTATGATGTTCTTTTTACATACTTCTTTAACCAATTCAAGGGTTGAAGAGGAACTAACAAGCTTGCAGGCAAGAGGAAACTCTCATAGAACAATTTTAGAGCGAAATTTTGACAAGGAGACCCTAGCTCATATTGTACTAATGGAGTCAGAGGAAGATACAGATGTAGTTATTACAAATATATCAGGAACAATATTGGCGTCTTCAAACCCACATCCTGAAATCAAAGATTATATAAATCAATTAGAGAATACTGTTCCTTATAATGGGAAAATACTGCAGCGTCATTGGAAAAATGAAAAATATATTGCAACCATTAGTCCAATTCAAAAGCAACAGAGAACAGTTGGATATGTTTTTATGTTTCAAAATACAGATTCAATCCATGCATTAATGGAGCGCTTAAATAAGCATTTTTTAATTGTTGGATTTGTTTCAGGTTTTGTAACCATTGCAGTCATTATTGTTTTATCTAGAAAGCTAGCTCACCCTTTAATTCAGATGAAAGAAGCTACTATGAAAATGAGTAATGGTGACTTTTCCGTGGCACTTTCTTCGAATGGTAGGGATGAACTAAGTGATCTTGCTATAGCAATTCAGCATTTATCAGATGAGTTGAATCATTTAAGACAGGATCGCAAAGATTTTTTATCAAGCATTGCCCATGAGCTTAGAACACCCTTAACCTTTATAAAAGGCTATGCGGATATTCTCTATAAACGTAATTTGACGGAGCAAGATCGACAAAAATATTTAGGTATTATTATAGAAGAAACAAATCGACTCTCTCATTTAATAAGGGAATTATTTGATCTAGCTAAAATGGACGAAAACTCCTTTATTATTGAAAAAGAATGTCTTCCATTGAATGAGATTTTGGAAAATATTAGAGGGAAATTGAGCCCTGCCTTTCAAGAAAAACAGCTGCATTTTAACGTTCATTGTGAAGAAGGATTAACTTTAATGGCTGATGCTGCAAGGCTGGAACAAATATTAATGAATCTCCTCAATAATGCATTATCATATTGTTCCCCAGGTGACGTTATCTCCGTCATAGCAAAAAGACAGGACGATTTAGTATCTATACTCGTTAAAGATACTGGAAAGGGAATCCCCAAAAAGGATTTACCTCATATTTTTGAACGATTTTATCGTGTTGAAAAATCTCGTAGTCGTGCTTTAGGGGGCGTTGGACTGGGGCTTTCAATTGTAAAAGAGCTTGTTCAGGCGCATGGAGGAGAAATTACAGCCCAGAGTATAGAAAATAAAGGAACAACTTTTATCTTAACGTTTAAAGGAGTCAAAAAGCATGAAAACAATACTACTCATTGATGATGAACCAAGAATGTTAGACTTGCTTAAGCTTTATTTAGAGCCTGTTTTCACATGTAAGGAAATGGTATCCGTTCAGAAGGCTCTGATCTATTTAGAAGAAAATCATGTAGATCTGGTACTTTTAGATATCATGATGCCAGAAATGGATGGTTGGCAGGTCTGTAAAGAAATAAGGAAATTTTGGGATGTGCCCATCATCATGCTAACAGCAAAAGGGGAGCATACTGATATGGTAAAAGGTCTAAATCTAGGAGCAGATGATTACATTCTGAAACCCTTCGATGAAGAAGTGTTACTAGCACGTATTAATGCTGTTCTAAGGAGGGCAAAAAGTGATGAAAATATTGTGTCGTTTGAGGGATTACATTTAAACAAAGAATCCTTTGAAGTGTGTTTTAGACAGAAGGAAATATCCTTAACCCCTAAGGAATTTGGGATGCTAGCCTTATTTTTAGCGCATCAAAATAAGGTTTTTACTAGGGAGCATCTTATTAATACTGTATGGGGTTACCATGATTCGATAGAGGATCGAACAATTGATTCACATGTACGTAATTTACGAGAGAAACTACGGAAAAGTGGTTTTCCTGCTGATGATTATTTACAAACTGTTTGGGGGCTTGGCTATAAATGGCTTAAGTCCGCAGGAAGAAATGCATTAGATCTTAGAAGCTAGAAGAACCTCTGCAAGAAATCTACAGAGGTTCAGCATCTTATTCTGCTTTTAATTCGTCCTCAGTTACCCATTTATGATTTTTTACAGAATCTCCATTTGTAGTAGCTGTGTAATCAATCATATAAACAGTCGTTTGGACTGCTTTATCAATCCGAACAGTCGCATTTTCCATTCCCTTCATATGAGATGCATTTGTCTTAACCTCAGTACCAGAGGCTAATGGAGCTAAATCTGGATTAATTAATTCCTCATGAATAACCCACTTATGATTTTCTACACGCTCACCACCTGTAGCTGGATCATAGGAGACAATATATGCAGTAGTATCATATGCGCCTACAATTGTTGCTTTTGCTCCCTCCATACCTTCCATATGTCCATTGGTAATAATAGCTGTGCTTCCTTCTGGAAATTTAGGGTTTACGGCAGTTTTCAACGCTACGGGCACCTCACCCGAGCTAGAATGATCCATTGTTGAATGATCCATCTTTGTATTCTGCTCAATGTCATTGTCCTTTTTCGTCCCTGATTCTGTCTTGTCAGAGCAAGCTGATAACGTTAGGAAAGTAATTACTGTCAGGAAACTGATAAACCAACTTCTTTTTATCTTCATCCTTTATTCCTCCTCACTATTTACACCTAATGTAGCAAATAAATGTGCAGAAATAATGGAAGGATTATAAGAAATACGCCATCTTTGTAGGATCGGCGTTTTAAGAATTCAACTATTTTATTGGTATTATTTTTAATATCCTTTGTAGTCGATGCGCAAAAATACCAGCAAAGACTGCTAAAATAATATCCTTAGGCAAAGGCGGCATCATCCAAAGCCAGGCCATCTTATAATTGAAAGCATCTGGAGCGCTAGCCCATAGCTTATAAGCAAAGTACATCCAATTTGTCCCTAGTAAATAATTAATAGCTGTAGCAATTACTGCTGCAACAATATAGCTTTTCTTTGTGCCGCTGCGCTCAACAATCAGTCCTGCGATAAATGCAGCTAAAATAAATGTGACAATAAAGCCAAATGTAGGGCTCAAGATTTGTCCAAAGCCGCCACCAAAACGTGCAAATACAGGTGCACCAGCTAAGCCAATGCACATATATACCGTACAAGCAAGCGCACCCTTTCTACTACCAAGAACGAGTCCAGCTAATATAGCAAAGAAAGTTTGCAATGTGATGGGGACTCCACCTACAGACATGAAAGGGACAATAGAAGTAATATTTGCACCAATCATCATTAACGTTGAAAATAATCCAATATAGGCAATATCTACTGTTCTTAATCTATGATGAGAGTGTTCTGCAACTGTTGCCATAATTTCACTCCTGTCTATTAAAGTTATAAATAGTGTATGAAAATAAAATATTTGTGTCAACCTATAATTATAATTTAGTTAACTCAATGATAATTAATAGACTAACTACTTAAATGTATGATAGAATCGTCATAATTTTAATAGTTTGGATACTAATGGTGTGGCATCTTATATAAAGTGTCACTTAAAAGGGAAGTCGGTGAAAATCCGACGCTGTCCCGCAACTGTAATGAGGAGTTTTATGATGATTTAGCCACTGTTTTAGGAACGGGAAGGTAATCATAAAACGTTGATTCGAAGCCAGGAGACCTGCCATTTAGTGATAGTTGTAATGCCCACGAGGATGAACGCATTTACGGACAATAGAAGGAAATCTTTCTGACTTTGTTGATGATTCTAGGGTATTTCTATGCATACTATGCATGAAATACTCTTTTTTATTGCTTCATATCTATTACGGTTGATTAGGAGTATTATACATATGAATAAAAAATTTATACTATTATCACTGTCTTTGTTTCTAATACTAATCATTTCTATGACTTTGGCTGTTATGGTTGGATCTGTTTCCATCACACCTCTTTATGTGTGGCAGGTTATTCTGTCCAAAATTCCAATCGTCCAAAATTTTATAGAGCAGGATTGGAGTCGCTCGCAAGAAATTATTATTTGGCAAATACGGGTGCCACGCGTCTTGTTGGCTGCCATTGTAGGAGCAGGCTTAGCAATTGCAGGAGCAGCTATACAGGCTCTTGTGCGTAATTCTATAGCTGAACCATACATATTAGGAATATCCTCAGGGGCAACAGTCGGTGCTACAGCTGTTATTATTTTAGGTGCATTTTCATTCCTAGGAATTTTTGCTCTTTCAGTATCTGCATTTTTAGGCTCACTACTAGCCATATTGTTAGTGTTTTTCCTTGCCCGTGTTGGAGGAAAAATATCTGTCTTTAGACTTTTACTTGCTGGAATGGCAGTATCGTTTATTTTATCTGCTATTTCGAATTTTATTTTAATGATGGCAAAGCAAGAGGGTGGAATTAAGGCAGTTATGTATTGGATGCTTGGAAGTCTAGCTGGTGCAAAATGGAGTAATATAATTATTCCTACAACTATTTTTATCGTCGTGTTTGCCTTACTGTGGCTCCATTATCGTCATTTAAATTTATTATTGCTTGGGGAAGAGGCAGCAGTTACATTAGGTGTCAATATCCAACAGTTTCGTTTACAGCTTATCCTACTAGTATCTTTATTAACGGGTGTGCTTGTTGCAGTAAGCGGCTCTATTGGATTTGTTGGCTTAATTATTCCACATATTGTTCGCATAATTGTAGGTTCTAACTATAAATATGTAATACCAATTAGTGCTTTATTAGGAGGTATTTTTTTAGTTTGGGCAGATGCGATTGCTCGAATTTTGATAGCTCCTGAAGAAATGCCAATTGGAATTATTACAGCTTTTTGTGGAGGACCATTTTTCATTTGGCTACTGCGCCGTAATAATTATTCTTTCGGTGAAGGAGATTAAACCTATGACATTAGAAGCAAGGCAGGTATCCTATTCCATTCAGGATCAACGCATATTACATGAGGTTAGTATGCAAATAAGGGAACAGCAATTTGTTGGGCTAATTGGTCCAAACGGTAGCGGGAAGTCAACCTTATTAAAAAATATGTACCGCCTATTAAAGCCTGAAAATGGTACGGTTCTGTTAAATGAGCAGGATATTTTTAAGCAATCAAGTAAAAACATTGCTAAAAATTTGGCGGTAGTAAGTCAAGAAACACCGGTTTTATTTGACTTTACAGTACATGATTTAGTAAGTATGGGAAGAACACCTCACAAAAAATTATTGGAGCTTGATCAAGAACGAGATTTTCAAATTGTGAAGGATGCATTAAATCAAACAGGTATCACACATTTAGAAAAACGTAGTTTCAGCTCATTGTCAGGTGGAGAAAAAAAACGGGTGATGGTAGCACGTGCACTTGCTCAGCAAGCACAAATACTTATTTTAGATGAGCCAACAAATCATTTAGATATACAGCATCAATTACAGCTAATGGATTTAATTCAAACTTTACATTTAACCGTTGTTGCTGCTTTGCATGACCTAAATATTGCAGCTATGTATTGCGATCAAATTTATGTTTTACAGCAAGGTCAAATCGTTTGCTCTGGTACACCAGAAGAAGTGCTTACGCCAGCATTATTACAAGATGTATTTGGTGTTTATGCCGATATACAAACCCACCCTCTTACAGGTAAGCCGTATTTAACGTATGTATCGGAGCAATATACGAAAATATTAAAATATTGATAGTATGAAAAAGGCGTATCACTTAGTGCGGATACGCCATGTTGTTTATCAATGGTTAGGACTGTGGTTAATGGAGGACAATGCTTCATTTATTACAAAAATCCTTAGCTATTCTCAGTCCAAATCTTCCAAATAACACCCTCTTCATCATTACTACTATGTGCTTAAATCTTTAAATCCTTCGGACATCTTCTCACCAAACATTATTACTAAATTCTACCGAAAGCAGCAAAATAAATTAAGATATAGCTTTTAAACCTGCTACACCAATGATAATGGCAACGATACTAATCAAACGGGTGCGGTTTTTGGATTCGCCAAAAAATATAATATTTACAAGGACAGCCCCAACAGTCCCAATACCAATCCACACAACATAGGCGATGCTTAACTGTAAATAGTTAAAGGAGGCATATAATAGCGCAAAGGACAATCCAAACCCACCCACATATATAACTAAATTACGAAGCGTTTTTTTCTGACTATAGAAGCGTAAACCTACCACACCAATAATTTCTGATATTGCAGCTAATAATACAAGTAACCAGCCCATTATGCATTAGCTCCTTTCTTATTATCATGATCCCTAGCAGTGTTATCGGCTAATTTAAGACCCATAACCCCTAGAACTAAAATAAACATAAAAATCGCTTTCATGATGGTAAACTCTCCTTCAAAAATGAAAATGTCCATTAATGTGGTACCAATTGTTCCTGCCCCAGCAAAGATCGCATAAACTGTGCCAGTAGGTAGGTTTTCACATGCTTTCGATAAGAAATGGAAGTCCGTAGCAATTAAGGCTATGATAATAATCCAATGCCACCAGGAATATGCGGTATTGAAGCCGAAAATCCAAAATAATTCAAATAAACTTGTTAGTCCAACATACAGCCAATCTTTTTTCATTTGTTCAATTTCCTTTCGTTTAATCATATTTATGACTGACATTCAGTCATTTATCATGTAAAAAAGAACGTCACTTATGTGTGACGTAAGCCAAGTGCATGATGTAAAAAGTCAAGGAGTTCAAGCTTTTGCAGTCTGATGGATTCTTCTTCACTGTCATCATACAAGTAAATTTGCTCAGCTGCAGATTCTACTAACCCAATAATAAGTTTAGAAGATCGTGTAGTATTTAATGAGGGACGAATTATTCCTTGCTGTTGAGCCTCATATAAGAAATTATTCATCCATTCGTAATAGGGCGCATAAATATTTTCCCATTCTTTCATATGTTCAGTTTGAGTAATACCAGCGTAGATAAGGGCAAATACATCCCGATAGTCTTCAGTTAGTGAAAAAACAATATCGACTACTTTATCAAGCTGCATTGCAAAAGGTTCCTGTAAGGAAATTCCTTCTTTAATGGCAGCAATTATTTTCTCAACCATAACTTTCGCAATGGCCGGCATGACGGAAAGTCGTGATGGGAAATAAAGGTAAAATGTTCCTTGGGCGATACCTGCAGCTTTAACGATATCGGAAACTTTTGTCTTTTCAATTCCCTTTTCACGAAAAACTTCAATTGCAGCTTGAATAATTTTCTCTTCCTTTGACATAAAATCCCCCGCTTTTGTCCTGCTTAATTAGTATGTTACAAAATAGTTAAAATAAAGTCAAAGAAAATGACTGATAGTCAGTCATTTTTATCTGATTCAGCAGATCTTTACTTTGCGAAAGCAACAAATGTATTGTATTCAAAGCGAAGCGACAGGTGCAGAAGTCAAGATAAAATCCCCGATGGTTGTTACAAAATTTTGAAGTTGAAGAAGGGCTTTTTGAGGTGCATGAAAAAATCAAATCTGAGAGATGATTGATACGCATAAATAACACTTTCTCGGGGAACTTTATGGATGAAAGGATTTGATGATAGTGGAAGAGATTAAATTTGCACAATTAGATCAACAGCAGCTTGAAAAAATTAACGAACTGGAAAAGAAAATTGGCGTGACATTAGTGGCATATGACTCCTCTTCAATGTCATCTCAGGGCTCGAGTGCCTTTGAAGCAAATAATGGCACGCATAACAATCATCCATCATAATGAACAAAAGAGATACCTTGCAGCAATGTGGGGTTTTTCTGTTTTATGTTGATCCAACAGATGTGTATGCACCTGTTGAATCAACATAAAGCTTCGGTGGATGTCACGGATTTTGAAGAAGAGCTTTTCGAGCAAGCCCAAAAAAATCAGGACACATTACTCTGTGGCAAAATTGAAGAAATAAAGGGAGTGAAGTTTAATGATGCAAGAATTTTATGCTGATTTACATATTCATATTGGACGTACTTTTAATGGACGTGCTGTTAAAATTACAGGCAGTAAAACGTTAACATTAGCAAATATTTTAGAGACTGCTAGTGCAAGAAAGGGTCTTGATATTATTGGAATTATTGATTGCCATTCTCCAGAGGTAATAGAAGAGATGGCATGGATGATGGAACAAGGTTTACTCAAGGAATTGGAACAAGGGGGTCTACGCTATCAGGAAACTACTCTGATCCCAGGAAGTGAAATAGAGATTTATGATGAGAATTGTTTAGGACCTATCCATGTGCTTGCCTATTTCCCAACACTTAACCTGATGAGAGAGTTTTCAACTTGGATGTCAAATCATATGAAAAATATCCACTTAAGTTCTCAGCGAATATATTGTGATGCACGAACGCTACAACAGAAAGTTTATGAATTAAGTGGGCTTTTTATTCCTGCACACGTATTTACGCCATTTAAAAGTCTGTTTGGTAAAGGCGTACAACGAAGTTTAACAGAAGTTTTCGATCCACAGCTTATAGACGCCATTGAATTGGGATTAAGTTCGGATACCTACATGGTGAACAATATTAAGGAGCTCCAAGCCTATCCATTTGTCAGCAATTCTGATGCACACTCTCTTGGGAAGATTGCTCGGGAATATCAAAAATTACGATTAACTGATGCCAATTTTTCTGAATTGCAATTGGCACTTCAAGAACAGCAAGGGAGAGCAATAACGGCTAATTATGGTTTAAATCCTTTGCTTGGTAAGTACCATCAAACAGTCTGTGTAAAGTGTGGCGAACAGCTAGACAATATGACGACTGTCTGTCCAAAATGTAACAGTATGCAAATTATAAAAGGAGTCGCTTTACGTATTCAGGAGTTATCAGAGCAGCTTGTTAATCAACGTGTTCGACCACCCTATATTCATCAAGTTCCATTGGATTTTATTCCAGGCTTAGGACCAAAGATGATGGACCGATTAGTAAATGCCTTTGGTACGGAGATGAATATTTTGCATCGCATCTCACTAGAACAGCTTGAACAAATCGTCCCACAAAAAATTGCCAAGCTGATTGATTTGGCAAGAACAGGTCAATTAGCAATTGAAGTTGGTGGTGGGGGTATTTACGGAAAAATTCAATCTGAATAGAAGCTAAAAAATGCTTGTTCTTATTTAACCCTTTTTTAACCTTCATCTATTAAAATAGTAATCAGTAGATGTTGAAGGAGTGAGGGTATGAATTTTTCAAAGAAATTTCGATTTTTAGCTAGTAGTGTACTAGCATTGCAGTTATTAGTGCCAGTAGGTGCTAATGCTGAAGAGCGAAGAGATCTTATTGCACCGAGCTGGGTGACTCAGGTAGATTATGTAGCACTAGGGGATTCATTGGCCCATGGTATGAATGAAGTGGGGATTATCGGATTAGGGTATGCCGATTTTGTTGCACAGGCTTTACAGAAAGAGGGACTCATTACTTCATATAATAAGGGCTTTGCTTATACAGGCTATACTACGAAAAACGTATTGGAAGATTTACAAAATGATGTCGAGAAGCCAGTGGTTGGCTTTGGTTATCCAAATGAACAGGTAAAGCTTCGTACGTCTATTAAGGAGGCAGAAATTATTACCTTAACAGCAGGCGCCAATGATTTAATACCAATTTTAAAGGAATCTCAAACAACAGGTATTAATGCAGTGGCAATCCTAAAGGCTTCACAAGATGCAGTCAAAAATATAACTGCTATTTTAGCAGAAATTAAAAAACTAAATCCGAACGCACAGGTTTATGTGATGGGTTATTATAATTCATTCCCCTACTATAGTGAGGATTTACAAAAACAATTTAAATTATTATTGGCTACGGTAAATTCCACAATAAAAACAACTGTTGAAAAGGCTGGAGGTATATTTGTTCCGACATACGATATTGTGGCAAAAGACGTGCCAAGCTATTTACCAAATCCAGAAAATATACATTTAAGTGAAGCAGGTTATATGGCAGTCGCAAATGAGGCATTTTTACCAGCAATTAAAGCAAGCTCATTATGGGATGTATCAAAAGTGATCAGTACAACTATTCAAAATAATACATCTGTGCAGGTAAATTGGCAGAAGGCTACAGACAATGTAGGTGTGGACAGCTACAAAGTTTATGTTAATGGTGAGCTAACTGCTACACAAAATGCCGACACAACGACAATTATGTTGGAACATTTAAATGATCATGCGACATATACTGTCGCTGTAAAAGCAGTAGACGCTGCAGGCAATGAAAGCGTACAAAGTCCAACTATAACTTTTTCATTAGGGAGTACTTCAAGCTTTACTGATATAGAGAATCACTGGGCAAAGGAGTTTATTCAAAAAACAGCTAAAGTAGGTATTATGAAAGGCTATGCCGATGGAACATTTAGACCTGAACAGAATGTAACTCGTGCACAGGCTGCGTCTATACTTGTTAGAAGCTTAGGCTTAACAACGCAGAAACAGGCACCATTTACGGATATTTCAAGCTATGATGCAAAAACGCAGTCTGAAATTGCAGCTGCGTATACAAATGGACTTATAAAGGGAACAGATGGTAAATTTAACCCAGGGCAGCCAATTACTCGTGCTCAGCTAGCATTAATGATTAGCCGAGCCTATGAGCTTCAACAAAAGAAACCATATGTAGTGAAAGGGAGTACGCCATTTACGGATATTGCTGGCTACAATGAAGAAACAAGGCATGCGATTACAATGCTATATGAGCTTGGTATTGTTATAGGTAGTGATGGTAAATTTTTACCAGAATCCTCAACAAAGCGTAGCCATGCTGCGAAAATATTTGTTAATTTTAGCGATTTATTTTGAGTTAGCAAATGTTTTTGTACTGAAATGGGCATGATACCTTGTATTTTGCTGTAGTTAGTTTAATTCCAACAGGGGTTGAGAGGGGACTATACCCAACTGGTTTTAAAAGCTAGGACCGGGGTTGTTATTTATGCTAGGACGCTCAGTAGTCGATTTTATAATTGATGACGGCAAAAACAGATAAAAAAACATTTTTAACATAAACAAAGAGGCTGGGACAAAACCCT
>NZ_DKJS01000044.1:0-16600 GCF_002455205.1 Lysinibacillus sp. UBA6686
ATCCGCTGTCAGTAATGTTTTCAGTTGGTTCTTATAGAACTTTTACAATGAGAAAAAAATTTTTTACGTCGTGCTTTACATCGTTTCAAAACTTTATATAGCAGATCTCTCAATTAATGTGCACAATACAAAAAAATGAACTGCGCAAGTTAGACTTTCCAATTAAAATTCAGTAGAATGATGACAAAATAAAGATTTACGAGGGGGTTGAATATGCATATTTCACATATTGATCATTTAGTTCTGACTGTTAAAAATATTAATGAAACAAGTACATTTTATACAGAAGTATTAGGTATGAATACCGTTACATTTGGAGATGGAAGAAAGGCACTTAGTTTCGGGCAACAAAAAATAAACTTACACGAGGTAGGCAAAGAGTTTGAACCTAAAGCTACAAAAGCTACTTCTGGTAGTGCTGATTTATGTTTGATTACTGATTTTCCTTTATCTGAAGTGGTAAACCATTTTAATAAGTTAGGTGTTTTAATTGAAGAAGGGCCCATTAAAAGAACAGGAGCAGTTGGCCCCATAACATCTGTTTATATTCGGGATCCAGATGGAAATCTAATCGAAGTTTCTAACTACTAGGATCTAGTAATAAAAAGCCACCTAATCCTCAGTAAAATTTAGAGGTGTTAGGTGGTTTCACAATTTAACTTTTAATAATTAAATTTCTTTAATAAGCCCTGAAGCTCATCTGCCTGCTGAGCCATCTCCTTTGCCGAAGAAGCCATTTGTTCTATAGAGGCTAGTTGCTCCTTAGCAGTGACTGTTACATGTTCTGAACTATCCGTTGCTCTACTAGCAATACGAGCCATTTCTTCTGAGGAAGCTGTTACTTCTTCTATACTCGCTGACATTTGCTCAGTCACCGCTGAAATGTCATGAAGCTGTGTACTTACTCCTCCTATGGACTGCATAATTTTTTGGAATGCCTCTTTTGTTTCATCAACAACTTCCATTCCGGCAGCAGTTTCCTTCGTATTACTCGAAATAGCCGTAATCACGTTGGTAGTATCGTGTTGAATCGAAAGTATAAGAGCCGCAATTTGATCTGCTGATTGCTTCGATTGCTCAGCTAATTTTCGTACCTCATCTGCTACTACAGCAAAGCCCTTTCCTTGTTCCCCTGCACGTGCTGCCTCAATTGCAGCGTTTAAGGCAAGTAAGTTCGTTTGATCGGCAATGCTTGTTATCACATCAACAATATTGCCTATTTGCTGGGATTGTTCACCTAATATCCGTACCTGTTTCTCTACATGATCAGATGAATCATTAATAATTGTCATTTGCGACATCACGCGATTTAAGGAATCATTTCCCTGTGCTGCCTCTTGTCCCATTACATCAGCAGCATCTGACACTGTTGAAGCAGTTTCAGCCACTTGCTGAATACCAATCGCCATTTCCTGCATGGCTGTTAAGCTCTCCGCTGTTGTATGCAATGTAGTTTTAGAGCCTTGAGCTAAATCTTGTAGGGTTGAGGCTAGTGCTCTTGTCATTTCTGCTGATTGCTCTGACTGAGACGTTAAGGTATCAGAGGATAAATCAACCTGTTGAGATGTTTGGGCAATTTGTTGCATTAAGCTCTTTAAACTCGTCAGCATTTTATTAAAGGATTGTGCAAGCTCGCCTGCTTCATCCCTTGAATTAATTTGTAGCTGTTTTGTAAGGTCCCCTTCTCCTTCTGCTATATCTCGAAGTTGACGATTCATTTCCTGAAGTGGTCTTACAAATGCTCTTGTGAAAAGGAAGCTACCTAAAGTTGCAATGGCGGCTCCAATAAACATGACAATAAACAGCTTGCCAATAAAAGCGAAAATAATTTGTTGAACCTCGTCTATCGTTTCACCCACAAACCACATCCCAATAATATCGCCATTTGCATCTTTTATGGGCGCATAAAGTGTTAAATATTTTGTTCCAACAACATCCGCTTCACCTATAAATGTATTGCCTTTCTTCATTACCTCTTCAATAACTTTAGGATCAGCATCCTTGCCAACTAAGCGGTCTCCATTGAGCTGTAAATTAGTAATCAGCCCTTTTGTACCTTGAAAAATCGTTACACCACCTTCGATGCTTTCTCCTACTTCATCCACAAAATCCACTTGGTCAACCATTTTCGTATTACCTTTATAAAGCTCTCCATCTTTAATTGCCCAGTCACCTTTGAATCGTTCTTCAAGCAACAGATAACCAACCTTTGAAAGATGCGTTATACTTTGCTCGAAATTATTGCGCATAATATCCTTGACTTGCACATAGGAAACAATACCAATGATAATGCTTAAACATATAATGACTACCACTAGAAGCAAATTAAATTTTGTATTAATTTTAAATGTGCGCAAAATCTCTCTCTCCTTTCTCAAATAGCTTGTAGGAATAATATGTATAAAATGTAAATCACGTTAATTAAACATGATTCTAATAATAGTTTCAATACATTATCAATAAATTAATATATTTTACATATATAAACTGTTTTTTATTGAAAGATAAAATATAATAAGGCACGTTAACTATGAAAAAATCTAGTAACACTAAAGATTTAATTGAATATTTTTTGGTTGTACAATTGGTGTAATTGCTTTCGGATATTATAGTAAGAAAAAAACTGATCATATAAAGATATGAATAATAGAACTATATTAGAAGCATGATTACTATAAAAAAGTCTTGTAAATCTCTATTATTTAATAAAAGCCCCAAATACTTCAAAGTATTTGGGGTTATCCGCATTATGACAAACTGCAAAGCATTTTTATTTTTCACAACCTCAACTTAATAGCGCGACACAAAACTAGATAAATCCAAAGAAAAGTTTCCATTTTTGCGCGAGTGTTCCACAAAATTTTCGTTATAGTATGTATAACGATTATAAGGAGTGACAAAATGAATGATTTTATCCAGCGTCTTCAACGGCATGATGAAAAAGCATTGAAATATGTCGTTGAACACTATTTGGGATTTGTAAAGGCAATTACGCTTAAAATTTTAGAAAAACCATCTGATTATATGCTGGTTGAGGAATGTGTGAATGATGTATTCCTCCTTATTTGGCAAAAAAGTAATTATTTTATTGGGGAGGAAGCGGATTTTAAAAGATGGATAGGGATGATTACTAAATATAAAGCAATTGATCTATACAGAAAACAGCAAAAGCAACTAGCAACGCTACCGATGGAAAGTATTCCTCCTCTTATCGCACCAGATAATATTGAACAACAGCTTGATAAATTGTATGCGAAAGAACAATTACTGCTTGAAATCATGCATCTGCCTGATTTAGATAGAGAATTATTTTTAATGAGGTATTATCTTGAATATACAAATATTGAGATAGCAGAAATACTACATATTTCAAAATCTGCTGTGGAAAATCGCTTATATAGAGGAAAGAAAAAGCTTGCTAAAAATCCTAAATTACAGGAGTGTTGGACATGAGTAAAGAAAAAAACTTTCTACAGTTGGATATAGATGATATAACACCGGTAGAGGTCTCGAAAAATGAAAAGCAAAAGGTTATAAAAACCATCTTACAAAAGCAATTCTTACGAAAGAAGAAAATCCGTAAATGGACCATTGCATCCATTCTTGCCATTGGAATTTGTTCTGCTAGCTTAGTGAATTTTCCATCTATGGCCTCCATATTGCCAATTAAGGATGTAACTTTATCTGAAAAACTCTTTTCAAAACAGCATGAATTTATTTTTAATCGTATTTCAATTTCAGAAAATACAGCGACCATTTACTTTAGCTGTAATTTAGACTTTGCTACAGAATTCATAACTTTAGACATAGTTGATAATTTTGAAAATTATTATTATGACACATCTGAAACATTGACGAATAAAATAACTGATAATTCCTCAAATGGTAAAGTAATTTTAAATCATTTTGAGGCTAATGCATCCTCCATTTTCATCACACCAATCGTTCATACGATGGATAAAGAAGGAAATGTCACGAAAGAAAGATTGGAGACAATAGAAATTAAAATAGATTCTAATGAGAAATGAAATATAGAAAAGAAACCTGTGAATTTATTGAGCACTTAAGTCAATAAATTCATAGGTTTCCATTTTTTATTCAGTAAATTCCACTACTCTATCCAACCATTCATCAATAAGGCTATTGAACAAATTAGCTTGTTCAATTTGCAAGTTATGACCAGCCTTATCTAAAATAGTAAAGCTTGCTCTAGGGAATTTTTCAATAATATCAAATGCATCCTTATATCCAACCATAGAATCTTGTTTACCTAGTAAAAATAAGCAAGGTTTTTCAAATGACGTTTCATCAACAGGAAAGGAAAAGCTATAGTTTTGCAGTACTTTTTCTAAAAAGTTCACGTCAGCTTTTTCTTGTCCTGCTACTACCTCATTCATGTATCGGTTACAATGATGTTCATCTAAAACAACTAGATGTGAGCTATAATCTTCTAGCTCCTGTTTCGTCAATGTGGATATAAATTCTTTATCAGACAGGATAATCCTTTGCTCTGGTACTGTTCTTTTTTGCTTTTCTGGAATAATTAACGGACAAATAAATGCAGCCCCTAAAATTTCTTCTTCATTATCCCTCATAATGCCTCGAACTAAATAACCACCATAGGATTCCCCTACTAAAAGATAGGGTTCATTTGGTATTAAGGAATGAATTACCTCTTTTACAGCCTCTAGCATCTCATCTGAATTATTAATGACTTCATAGTCTGTCGTCTCTCCCATTCCTGGAAGGTCAATATAGATTCGTTTCCAGCCTTCCCTTTTGACAAAAATGGGCTCCATACACCCCTTCATTAATCTATGATCTGGCGAATATCCATGAAGCATAACGATTGGTATTCCCTCTCCAATCATTTCATAGTAAATATTAGCCTTACTAACGTGGCAAAATGGCATAGTTGCTCCTCCAAAAAATATTGTTTTCACTAATATATCATCTATACCCAATTTTTCAAAAAAACGTTAGACTTAGGAGAGATTCTAACCATCAGTTTTGTAGTTCTATCCATCACTTTGGCTTTTCTCTCCATCAGTTCATTGATCCTATCCACCACTTTCATTTTACAGTAAAAAACCTCGATTATCGGTAGGGAGATAATCGAGGGGAAAAATTATAATAGCCCTTTACGTAATTCAGCAGCTGATTTAGGTGATAACAGCCCGAATGGAATGTCGAATACTGTTTTCGCACCTTTGTCCCCAGCTTGGCTTAAACGATAGGCTGCACGCGCGTAGGCTACTAAAACACTTGATGTGAAGTTTGGATTACTTTCAAGTTTTAATGAGAATTCAAGAATTTGTTTATCATTAGCGCCACTTTCACCACTGCGGATGACAAAACCACCGTGTGGCATACCAGTATGGTTTGCTTTAAATTCTTCTTCAGAAATGAAATTTACAGTTGTATTATATTCGTCGAAATAGTTTGGCATAGTCACAATTTCTTGTTCAATTTTTGCCGCATCCGCACCTTCCTCAAGGACAACCCAGCATTCACGGGCATGTTTTTCACGTGTTGTCAGCTCAGGATTTTCACCGTTACGAACGCGCTCTACAGCATCTTTTATTGGTAATGTATATTGTACAGCATTTTTTACACCTTCGATACGACGTACAGCATCTGAATGCCCTTGGCTTAAGCCATCTCCCCAAAATGTATATGTTGTACCTACAGGAAGTACAGCCTCACCAAGTACACGATTTAATGAGAATAAACCTGGATCCCAACCAACTGAAATGACTGAAACTTTACCAGATTTTTGTGCTGCTGCATCCACTGCTTCAAAAAACTCAGGAATTTTCGCATGTGTATCAAAGCTATCAATTGTATTAAACCATTGTGCAAAGTGTGGACCTTGCTCTGGTAAATCTGTTGCAGAGCCTCCACATAAAATCATTACATCAATGTCATTTTGGAATTTTTCAGCATCATCCACTACATACACTTTGGCATTACTTGCAACGTTTACTGTTGAAGGGTCACGGCGTGTGAATACTGCTACTAATTCCATATCTGGATTTTGTGAAATAGCGTATTCTACCCCGCGTCCTAAATTTCCATATCCTACAATACCTACTCGAATTGCACTCATCAAAATTCCTCCTTACGATTACGTGACTATGTGAAAACCTTCACGTTAAATCTACTTACAATAATACTTTGTGTTAGAAAAATTCACAATAGTTTGAGTTCTGTTTTTTATCGGGAATTTATATCGGTTTTCTATGATTTTTATCAGTTAACGGCATGAATACGGTTACAAATTACTATTTTATATACTATCCTTTAAGTTTTCGTTAAAGCCTTGTAAATAAAGACTTTTTAAACCCCATATCTTGTACAATAAAATTAACGACAAAAGGAGGCATGATGAATGAAAAGTAATTTTTACTCACCAAGTACACCATGTGAACAAGGAGCATTACTTGCTTGTCCATTCCAAAATGCACAGAAATCTGGAAAAGCGTATGATACTACATTTTCAACTTCCACTGAGGTAAAGCACAAGCCATTTTCACCCAACATGCATTTTTGTACAGGAATTATTCCTTTTGACGTTACAGAAAAAAGCCTCAATATTACCCCTCAAATTCAAAGAATCAATGAAATTAGCCTTTATTGTAGCGGCAAGGAAATTGCTCGCTGGTTGGTTAAAAAAAGTGAATATAATAAGCTTGAGTTTGACTTCTTTTTATGAAGTCTGTTAATTTCGTTTTCAGATCTGAGCTGATAAAATCTAATGAATCCCCTATATTTCTCAGCACTTTACTATTAAAAAGTTTCCATCTCAATGGCATCATTATCGCCAAGGCTAAATTGTACATAGAAAAAATTTAATTATTTTTATATAGTATTTACTGATCTATTAGCTCTAGTTACTGAACTTCCTGTGCCAATCGTTGAAGACGGTCTTCATCAATAATGTAATAACCATTCTTTTTCTTTTCCAAAATCTTTTCATCACAAAATTGTGCCAAGACATATAATAAGTGCCGATAGGAAACCCCCAAATATTCACTGATTTCTGTATGCCTTTCTTTATAAATACCTTGATCTGCGGATAACTGAATAAAGGCAGCTAAACGATTTTCGAATGGATAGGCCAAATTTTGTGTATATTTAGCTGTCATGTTTGTCGCCTTCTCTCCTAAAAACACGCAGAGTCTTCGTAAAAAGAGGGCATCAGCCAGGAGTTTTTCTTTACATGCCTGTGTAATAGAAAAGCAAATGGTTTCTGTTACCGTTTGGATTCCTTTCGTATATCTTGCTTCATTTAGTAGCTCGATTTCCCCCATAAAACGTGGTGCCTCTAAATATTCAATAAGAGAAACCTTACCATTTTTATGGGTCATATATAGCTTTGCTTTCCCTTCCACCATGTAATAAAGCATATCTGGAAAAGATCCTTCTTTAAAAATCCATTCCCCTTTGTCAAATTGACATACTTCAAGATAAGGGTAAATATCAAATGAAAAGAAATCATGAATCGGGTATTTTTCTAGATAATGTAAGCGTTTTTTAGCTGTCAGTATATGCATTTTTTATTCTCTCCTAAAAAATATGAGATATCTCACATTATTGTACCGACGAACGTGCTATTATTCAACGTAGTTAATGGAGGTACGGTAAATTTATGAATAATCAACGATGGCTTTCTCAGAATTTCTTTGCATTTTTTATTACTTGGGGTATTTTCTTGCCTTATTGGACAGGCTGGCTCGTAGATGTCAAGCATCTGACTGTCTCACAGGCTAGTGTTGTGATGGGCTGTGGTCTTTTAGCTCGAGCTACTTCAAATTTGTTTTTCTTTCCAACCCTTGCTAAGTATGTGCACAATAAACGACTTATTACAATTCTTGCGACTGGCGCACTTATAACAACTTTCCTTTACTTACCAAGCACAAGCTTTAATATGCTTTTAATTGTTACTATTTTATTTAGTATTTTTTACCCAGCTCTTCTACCTGCCGTTGAAAGTAGTGCCGCTACATTAGTCCAGCACGGAAATGTTCACTATGGTAAAAGTCGTTCATATGGATCTTTTGGCTTTGTTATTGCGGTGTTAATTATTAGTATGCTGACAGGTATATTTGGCAAGGATGTTATTTTTTGGAGTATGGTTCTTGGTCTTATCGGTATGCTGTTGATGCAGCAGCTAGCAACACCAAAAGAATTGCTTATGGTACCAACAAAAGAACAACGAGCAAAATCGCTGTCGATGAAAACACTATGGACTATTAAAGGCTTCCCTATTGTTTTATTCATCGTCATCCTATTACAAGGTGCACATGCTTCATATTATAGCTACGGTTATATATATTTGGGTGATTTACATGTCGATCCATTTTATATGGGGATGATTATAAACATAGCGGTTATTTGTGAAATCCTTTACTTTATGAAGGCAGATACATTATTTACAAAATGGCGCTCATCCTCTTTATTGCTTTTAGCAGCAAGTGGCTCCTCCTTACGTTGGTTACTTATTTATCTTTTCCCTAATGTTTGGATATTCATCGCGTCACAAACCTTGCATGCAATGTCATTTGCCCTTGCGCATTTTGCCTTTATTGGCTATTTGACTAAAACATTACCGAAGGAACAAATTCCAAATGCACAAGGACTTTATTCTGCCCTAGCAATGGGATTAAGTACAGCCATTCTTACATTTTTAGGCGGTTATTTATACGAAATTTCCCCTGGTCTATCCTTTGGTGCGATGCTGATTTGTACGGTTCCGGCTATTGCTATTGTGCTTGCGACACGAAATAAATATCAATACTAAAAAAAAGCAGGTGTGAAAGAAAATTTATCTTTCTTCACCTGCTTTTCGATAGATTTACCTTGGAAAATAGGAAAATCCAGGATATTTTACAACCGGCCATTTTTCCTTTCTCAATACCTTGAGGAGCTCCGGGCCAACTTGTAAATTGCTTTGCACTAGCTCAGACGGAGTTAACGCCATCCATTGATTTAACGACACATCCTGGAAACGATTGCTTTTAAACATTTCAAGGAACCATAATGTTTCTGTTCCAGTATTCTCAATATAATGACCGTTAGCAAATGGCACATAACCGACGTCCCCCGCACGGTAATCGAATGTTCTGGCCGCACCATTAGCGGCAAACACTGTCATACGCCCCTTTCCTTGTAGGTAATATTGCCATTCATCATTATTCGGGTGCCAATGTAATTCTCGCATTCCACCAGGCTCAATTTCTACAAGCGCTGCCGCAATATTTTGGGAAATAGGAAAGTTAGAGGAATCTACAATTCTAACACTGCCACCTGGTGTTTTAATAGGGGTTTGTGCAAGTAGACGATGTTTAAAACTTTGAGGAACTTCACCATATGGAGATTTGACCTTTTGAGTGTCGATAGGTCCTGGCACTTTATCTTGATAAATATAGACTTGTTCATTTGGAATATGTTTAAAAGCGCTAATCGGAACACCAAAATTGGCTGACAGCACCTCTTTAGGTGTATGCGCAAACCAATCAGATATTGAAAATGTATTGAGATCTGAAAAATTTCCATCATCAAATACTAGAAGAAATTCACAGCCGCCCTCAAGCCCTTGTATGGAATGAGGAATTCCAGGTGGAAAATACCATAAATCTCCTGGCCCCACATCGGCAATAAAATTTCTGCCATCTTGATCGACTGCTGTAATACGGGCATGACCTAGAAGCATATAGGACCATTCTGCTTGTTGATGCCAATGCAGCTCACGTACCCCACCAGGTGTCAAACTCATATTAACCCCTGCCAATGTCTTAGCAATTGGCAAATCACGCACAGTAATTTCTCGTGACCATCCGCCTTTATTTAAGGTCATATGTGTATCAGAAAAAGAGAATCTTAGATTTGGAATAAGTCCAGCATCTGTTTTTGGAGGGACTAGCATATCGGGATTTTCCAGGTCCCTCATAATGTCTCTTGGCCCTTTATCCACCCCTCCAGCTCCATCCTTTCGAATAGGCTGTGGAACATAAAAATAGCCCTCTGGCATATTCTCCAATTATTCACCTCTTCATAAAGAAATCGTTATTTAAAAATGTATGGGTTCTTTATCTAGATTATTCTTTTTTATAAGCAAACGCTCAGGAAATTTCAATTCGCAATTTTACAATATTAACAAATATAGTTATTTTAAGTATGCATCTTTTTCTGTGTGAAATTGTACAAAGGAGAATTGAAGGATGAATAACGAAATTAAAAATCAGACTATTTTCAAGAATTTATTAATCGAAACCGAAAGACTCATTATTAGACCTTATCAATTGGAAGACACTAAAGATTTGTTTAATATAATATCGGAGCCAAATTTTTATGATTATATTCCTGAAACCCCACCTTCCCTAAAAGAAGTCGGGGAAATAATACAATGGTCTATGGATTGCAATAATAAAAATACCCTAGAGAAAATTTATAAATTAAATCTTGGTATTATTTTGAAAGAATCAAATTGCTTTATTGGTTTTTGTGGTCTTGGTCCCTATGATTTAGATTCTACAAAAATTGAAATTTATTATGGTCTCAATAAAGATTTTAGAGGAAGAGGGCTTACTACTGAAGCGGCAAAAGCCTTATTAGATTATGGTTTTTCTACCCTAAGATTAGATGAAATAGTGACGACGGTATTTCCCCAAAATACTCCTTCGGTAAGGATTTTAGAGAAAATTGGGATGACTAAACAATATTCCATAACAACTCCGCCTAAAGAACATCTAGATTTTAAAGGAATGGATTATTATACAATCTCGAAATAGAGATCTAAAAAATATCACACCCCTGAATAGAGGTGCGATATTTTCTTATTATCAAGGAACTCAATTTTTAGTTCTTCAGATGGTCAAATGCTTGTCCTTTGTATTTACTTTTCCGATGTTATGGATGGCTATCCTAATAATTCTTGATATTCAGGATGTTTTTCAAATTCAGCTTTTGCAAAAGGACATAATGGGATGACTTGTAATTTTTCCTTTTTGGCATATTCAACTGCTGCCTTAACTAATTGCTGACCTACATTTTGGCCTCTTAAATGTTCTGCAACATGTGTATGATCTAAAATGATTCGATTTTCCCCTACACGAACAAAATGAACCTCGGCTTCACTATTTTCTTCGTTTCCGATATAAAATGACTGAGTACCCTGTTTAATTTCCATTGCAGTAATGCTCCTTTAAATTTTATATTTTAATGCACCACTTGGGCATCTATTAATTACTTCTACCACATTTTTTACATCTGCATGATCTAGTGAAATCCATGGTTTCGCCTTAACATTGAACACCTCTGGCAATCCTTTAACACATTCAGCCGCATGTTGACAAATGTCTCCATCAAAATAAACTGTAATTTTTTCACCTCTATACTCTTTAAAACCCATATATTTCACTCCTTCTCTTTTCTACTAAACTTATTTGCTAGTTCTATAGATTCCATCCCTAAAATTTGATGCTCTATGATGGGATTATGCCTTATTTATATCAATTCGGCAAATGTTTTTTGTTTCGAAAGCATAGCGGCAGCTACAATTGCACTGGGACTTAATTGATCTTATTTCGAAATAATTATCTCGAATTAAAATATCTCTAATTCGAGATAATAGTATCATGAATATTATTGGTAGTCAATACCTCTTAACGCTATGTTCTTTCACTTTTTATCGAAATTTCGATTATAGAAAATCCATTATTTCCTTAATTATTTCATCTTGCTCCCGACCTAATGTCATTAAATGTTTGGAGTTTTCAAAGCCCCTTTTGATCTTTTTAGTAGAATGCACACGCTGATAGATGACTTCAGCACTGTGTGCGTATATGTCCTCGTCCCTTTCGCCGTAGAAAATAGCGATGGGAATCGTGATTTTATTAAGTTGTTGCATCGTTTCTTTAATAAAATGCTGAAATGCGATCAAAGAGTCCAATGGCATGTCGTTAAACGGCTCTATTTCAGTTGAAATTTCAGACGCTGATTTACCCTCAATATTTTTATAATTATAGGCATAGTCAATGATTCTTTGTTTTAACTGTGCTGGCTCCTTATCAATCGGTACTGATAAAATAATGATTCGCTCTAGCTTTTCTAATTGTGCAAGCCTCAATGTGAAAATACCACCAATGGATAAACCGATAATAGAAATTTTTTGATAGCCTTCATTCCGCAAAAAATGATGGGCCTTCATCACATCCTGCCACCAATCATCAACATTGTACTGTAATAACTGCTCTGGAACATGACCATGACCACGGTATAGCGGTACATAACATGTATAGCCCTTTTCGTGTAGCTTCGCAGCAACTTTCTTCATATCTCTTGTATGACTTGTGAAGGAATGTAAAAGCAATATCGCATGTTCATTTCCTTTAAGGTATATCTCTTTTGCTGGTAGAATAGTAAGCACAAAATCAGAACCTTTCTTTATGTTAATAATAATAATAGAAGGTAGCCTCATTTATGGCTACCTTCTTGTTATTTATATCATAATCACAGGACGGACTCCACTGAATCCTTATTGGGTATTGATAATTAATCCAATATGAGTGAAATAATTTAAAGCGCCGAATAAAGTGAAAAGTATACCTGTAATTGTCCAAAAAGCACCCATTATTTTCACCACAAATGATTCTCGATTCGCTAATGAGTATGGTAATAAAATCGCTCCTATACCAGTAAGTGCGTATAGACCTGAGATAAATGAAGCTTCCAGCATTGGGTAGTCTGCAAAGCGTCCTGAAATCGGTTCCTCAGGTGGTGCTGCAAAGAGTTGGAAATAGACACCTGCAATCGCAATAGAAATTAATGCAAGTCCCATTACTGCTGCGAAATAAGAAACTGGACGCGCCATTTCCACAATTTGATTTAGAATAACTTTTAAATCCACTGTGATATCTTTTGTTGTTTGGTCATTTTTCAGTAATCGGTTTGCCATACGCCAAAGGATAATTGCACCTGCTAGTAACATGACCCCAAATGCAACAATATTGGTAATAGCTTAGAATTCATTACATTAATCGCTATACTATCATCTTGAATATTAGCTAGTTCTTGAATTTCTGTTTTTGCCTCTTGCAAATCATCTAGAGCATTTTTAGCCTTCTCATAAAAAATACGCCCATAATCATTTAAACGAATAGATTTCCCTTTTCGATCAAAGAGCGGCACCCCAATATCATCTTCTAAACGCGCTATCGTTTTGCTTAATGAGGTGAGATATCTCTAAATCCAAGGCTGCTTTCGACATATGTTCCAAGCGGGCTACCATTAAAAAATATTCTATTTGTGTAAATTGCATTATTCATCACCTTCTCACGCTTATTACTATAAAGGAATAAGCTCATTCCTACAAAAGTATTGAATACGTTTTTTATGCGAAGCTATACTATGCATGTAAACAACAAATTTATACACATGAGGAGCTAAAATTATGAGCATAAAAGATTTTGAAGGTCGAGTTATTTTAATTACTGGAGCAGCTACTGGTATTGGTCGTGCTACAGCGCTTGCTTTTGCACGCTGCGGTGCGAAAGTAGCAATAGGTGATGTTGATGAGCGTGCACAAGAAACAGTTGCGCTCATTCAACAGGATGGTGGAGAAGCTGCATTTTTTAAAACAGATGTAACTAGCTCTGAGCAATAGAAATCACTTGTCCAAAAAACTGTAGAAACATTTGGTGGGTTACATCATGCTTTCAACAATGCAGGAGTTTTAAATACACCAGCAAAATTTGTTGCTATTGAAGAAGATACATTTGAAAAAGTGATGGCAGTTGACGTAAAAGGCGTATTTTTTGCTGTGAAACATGAGCTTGAATACATGATTGCTAACGGTGGCGGTACAATTGTAAATACAGCATCAGTTGCTGGTTTAATTGCTGATCCAAATATGGCTCCATACGTTACAGCAAAACATGCAGTCACTGGTTTAACAAAAGCAGCCGCAATTGACCATGCTCAAGATGGTATCCGAGTAAACGCTGTGGCACCTGGTTTAACAGAAACACCTATGACTCAAATGTGGAAAGACAATCCAGCAGTATGGGAAGAAGTTGTTTCTAACGTTCCTATGCATCGCTCTGCGAAACCAGAAGAAATCGCTGAAGTAGTAGTATTCCTTTCTTCAGACGCTGCAAGCTTCTGTAATGGTTATATTTATGCTGTAGATGGCGGTCAAGTTGCCCACTAGTAACGGGAATAATCATTAAGTCAAAAAATGATCAGGCTCAAAATTATTTGAGTACCTGATCATTTTTCCTTGGTTCATGACATGATTAGCTTATCGTATGGTTCTAAAACAGAATCTAAACTAATATCTAATAGATTTATTTTTGAACCGCTTCCTCTACACATTCATACAACTTTTCCAAGCCACTCTGTAATTCTTCATTGGTTCCATAGGCATAGGACAATCGGATATGATGGGCATCCTGTGGATCATAAATATACCCAGGATTGATAAGGACTTGTCGGTATAATAGCTTAGTAAATAACTCTTTATCAACAATAGGCTCATGAAACTTTAGCCAAATGTAAAAGCCTCCCTTTGGCTTGTTCCAGTCAGCCAAATCATTGAATTTTTCTTTTAAAATAGTCTCTACATAATGTGCCCTTTGCTGTAATTTTTGGCGTAAGTCTTCAATATGCTTTTCATATTTACCGGATTGTAACCAATGTAAGACAATTTCCTGCGAGATGGCACTTGAACCATAATCTGTTTGCATCTTTATATCTGCTAATCGTTCAATCACTGTCGTTGGACCAATTAGCCAGCCTATACGAAGTCCAGGGCTTAATGTTTTCGAGACACTTCCAATATAAAGGACTTGGCCGCTATCATCCATTGATTTTAGTGGAGGTGTTGCCGCTTCAAAGAGCAATTCATGATAAACGTCATCTTCAATAATAGGAATGCGGGACGCTTTACACGCTTCATAAAGTTGCTTTTTTTCGTGCGTTGTCCATACCTCACCAGTTGGATTGTTTAGCGTAGGAACAGCATAATAGACTGCCTGTCTTTTTCTTTTTTGTTGAGCCAATGTTTGGGCAAGCTGGTCACCTCGGTGGATAGCCATCATTTGCATACCCACTGACTGAAAGGGATGCACTGAATTTAAATAAGATGTTTGGTCCTGGAACACAATAGCGCCCTGCTCTAGCAATCCCACAGCAATCAGCTGCAATGCCTGAAGTGCGCCTGAAACAATACAAATATTTTGAGGCTTCACATGGATGCCTCTTTTTTTCACATATTCACAAATTGCAGCTCGTAGCCTGTCATTACCTTGAGGCGATGAATAACCTAACGCTTTCGGCTGCAAAGAAAGCTCCTTCAGTGATGCTTCAATATCAGCTGTTGGCAGTAAACTCGGTGCAAGCTCTCCAGTTCCTAAGCGAATGACATCATTGCGCTGTTCATATTCATTGATTAATTGAATGGTGTGATAATTGGGCTTATGAAGACTGGTGTCTATATACTTTTGCCAATTTGGTTGTGTTTGTGTAATTAACGAATGCCAGGAATTATCAGCTACATAAATACCTGAGCCAACCTTTGCCTCTAGTATGCCAGCTGACTTTAACTCCTCTAACGCCTGCTGAACGGTACTACGATTGACTCCAAACTGCATTGCAAGCTGTCTTTGTGTTGGTAGCTTCGTTCCAGCTACCCAATCTCCTCGCTCAATATGTCCTGTAATCCACTGGATAATTTGCTGCTGTAATGTCATTTCACCCTGTTTAGTAGGCTGCCAACTCATTCACATCACCTCAAGCCCTTAAAATTGGGTGGTAAAAAAACCATCCAATTGGTCGTTTTCTTTTAGTTATAACATAACTAGAATGGTTAATGAAAGGAGTGAATTTTGTTGGAAGCATTTTTTCATGGAATGATTTTAGCATTTGGACTTATTTTGCCATTAGGCGTACAAAATGTCTTTGTCTTTTCTCAGGGTGCAACACAGCCACATCTAGTTCGAGCCTTACCTGCGAGCATCACAGCTGCCATTTGTGATACGCTTCTGATACTCCTTGCAGTATTCGGTTTGTCTATCATCGTATTGCAGTTTGCCTGGCTACGGCTTGCCTTAATGACGGTTGGGATCCTTTTCTTACTTTATATGGGCTACACCATTTGGCGCTCTACCCCAGCTACAGCTGATAATAACGAAGCACTTCCTAGGAAAAAACAAATTTTATTCGCGCTCTCTGTCTCACTTTTAAATCCACATGCCATTTTAGACACAATCGGTGTGATTGGAACAAGTGCTTTAAAATATAGTGGCACCGATCAAATATTGTTCACCGCTGCTTGTGTAGTGATCTCTTGGCTATGGTTTTTCGGTCTTACCATCGCTGGAGCCTCTTTCAAAAAACTCGATGGCTCTGGGAAACTTATGAGTATTTTTAATAAATGTTCTGCTATCTTTATCTGGGCTACTGCTCTTTATCTTATTAATGGTTTATTGTAATTTTTTACAAAAAAAAACGCTCAGGATCCCAAATATATTGGTTACCTGAGCGTTTTCTAGTGTTGCTGTGAGCGCTTTTTTTGGTGACCTGAGCAGTTTTCGGGCAT
>NZ_DKJS01000044.1:16668-23434 GCF_002455205.1 Lysinibacillus sp. UBA6686
TACCAGCGACCTGAGCGGATTCGGAGATTACCCGAGCGCTTTTCCCGGCGACCTGAGCGGGATTCCGGGATTACCCGAGAGCTTTCTCTGACAACCGAGTATTTATAAATCTATGTTAAGTATTCCCTTTAAACTATTTGAACTAAAGATGGTTAAAATAAACGGTAATCTTTTCATCAAACATATCTGTCTCAATAAATCGTTCACTATGACTCTCGCTCACATAATCAATATCATGCAGCAACACATTTGCTTTTAATAATGCTTCGTGTTGCTGGATAATAGACGTTACTTTAGTATTCCCAGCAATATATATCGAAACATACTGCTCAACAGGTAGTTGCCATTTTTTACGTGTGTCTTGGATTGTTCGGATTAATTCTCTTATTTGACCTTCTTCCAATAAGCTTGCTGTAAGATGAACATTCATAAGGATTCGACATGAGGCATCTTCCGCTAAAATATATTGATCTTTTACGATGGATTCCATTAACACATGTGCCTTTAGCAATGTTAGCTGTTCTCCTTCAATCGTAATGATTATCTCATCCGTTCGCTGTAATTCATGTTTCTCCTGATCATTTAAATTCATGACGTAATCTTTTACTTTATTCACTTTTGCTCCAAATACAGCCCCTGCTGTTTTAAAGTTCAGTTTATAATGAACTGTTTCATATGCTGAAAAATCATTTGTCCATAAACATTCTTTCATATTTAGTTCATCTTTCACCAGCTCGCTATACGGCTGAAAATCTGTTAATTCTCCGTCAACAGAGACAATGATTTCGCTTAATGGCTGCTTGACCTTAATTCCCTGACTATTACGAACGCTACGCCCTAATTCTACGATTGTTAAAATAGTTTGCATTTCTTTTTCGAGCTTCGCATTAACGAGTGCTTCATTATATTTTGGGTAGTCTTGTAAATGCACGCTCTCCCCACATAATTGTCGATACAAATCCTCTGTAATAAATGGTGTGAATGGTGCTAATAATTGACAAATTGTTGTTAGTAGCTCATATAGTGTACTAAATGCTCCCCTTTTGTCCTCTGACAGCCCATTTGCCCAAAATCTTGACCGTGAACGTCGGATATACCAATTACTGAGCTCTTCCACAAGCTTTCCAATTTCACGTGTTGCCTGCGTAAATTGAAAATCGTCCATACATTTTGTCACAAATTGAATTGTATGATGTAAACGAGACAATATCCAATGATCTAATTTTGTACGTGAGCCTGTATTGTTTGCATCATACTCAAAGCCATCGATCTCTGCGTATAACTGATAAAATTTAAATGTATTATCCAATGTATCGACTAATTTTGATTTCGCATCCATAACAATTTTTTTTGAAAAGCGTTTTGGATTCCAGGGGGAACTGTCGACTAAAAATGACCATCGCAAAGCATCTGCTCCATATTGCTCAATTAATTCAACTGGTTCTAATGCATTTCCTTTACTTTTTGACATTTTCTGTCCGTGCTCATCTAAAACATGACCCAAGGAAAGAACTTTTTTATAAGGTGCCTTTCCTGTAAATAAAGTTGAAACCGCTAATAGGCTATAGAAAAAGCCTCGAGTTTGATCGATACCTTCGATGACCACATCAGCAGGAAATTGATTGTTAAAAGTAGCAGGGGCTTTAAAAGGATAATGCTGCTGTGCAAATGGCATTGAGCCACTATCAAACCATACATCAATGACTTCAGGTGTGCGTACCATCTCACCATTACATTTTGGACAACTACAAATAACCTCGTCGATATATGGCTTATGAAGCTCGACATCCTGTAAAATCCCCTTCGCTAACTTCTTCAAGGCAGGAATACTATTTGGTGCTTCTTCATAACCACAATCCTGACAAATCCATACATTAAGAGGTGTGCCCCAAAAGCGATTACGGCTAATATTCCAGTCCACTAAGTTTTCTAAGAAATTTCCGAATCTGCCATGTTTAATATGCTCTGGATACCATGTGACCTGCTCATTATTTTCTAAAAGCTTTTCTTTTAATGCTGACATTTTGATAAACCAGCTATCTGTAGCATAATAAAGCAAAGGTGAATCACAGCGCCAGCAATGAGGATAGCTATGCTCATATTTTTCCTTATCAAACAATAGTTCCTTTTTAGCTAGCATTTTAATAATGTCGACATCGCATTCTTTGACAAATTTACCGACTAGCTCTGACACCTCTTCTGTATAACAACCTTTTCCATCCACAACATTGACAAATGACAGACCATTTTGCTGAACTGCTTTATAGTCGTCTTCTCCATAAGCAGGTGCAATATGCACGATACCTGTTCCACTGTGCTCCGTCACATAATCGGCTAGTACAACAATATGCCCTTTCTCAACTGTAACGTATGAAAAAAGTGGAATGTAGGACACATCCTCAAATTCATGACCATAATGCTCACTTAGCACTTCTACAGGTTCAGTAAAAACTTTGCTGACAAGCGATTTTGCTAGAATATACACCTTTTCCCCCTGCTTTACACGTACATACATAAGTTCTGGGTTCATCGCCAATGCAACATTAGCAGGCAATGTCCATGGTGTTGTTGTCCAACCAAGAAAATATTCGTCCTTCCCCTCGATTTTAAACATCGCAGTTACAGATAAATCCTTTACATCTTTATAGCCCTGTGCCACTTCATGAGAGCTTAACGATGTTTGACAACTAGGGCAATATGGTGACACGCGATGACCTTTATATAAAAGCTTTTCCTTGTGTACATGGCTTAAAATATGCCATACGGATTCGATATAGTCATTACTTAGTGTTAAATAGGGATCATTCATATCAATCCAATAACCTAGTTGCTCTGTAAAGGATCGCCATTTCTTTTCATAAGTAAAGACACTTCCCTTACATTCCTGAATAAATTGTTCAACACCATATTTCTCAATTTCCTGTTTCCCAGAGATCCCAAGCTTTTTTTCTACCCCTAATTCTACAGGTAAACCATGTGTATCCCATCCCGCTTTACGTTCAACGAAATAGCCCTGCATGGTTTTATAGCGAGCAACGACATCTTTAATCGTTCTACCAAAGGCGTGACCTACATGGGGTAATCCATTAGCTGTTGGTGGTCCTTCGTAAAATACAAATGGCTTTTTGCCAGAACGATTTGCAACAGTAGCCTGGAATGTCCCTTCTTGCTCCCATAATGTACGAACCCTTAATTCCCTTTCAACAATTGTTTCTTTTTTCTTTTCCACTTGCATATGATTTCCTCCTATACAATCCATTTGTATAAAAGGCATACAAAAAACCCCGTCCCAAACAAGGGACGGGGTTAACCGCGAATACCACCCTAATTCTATTGACACATCGTTCA
Organism: Lysinibacillus sp. UBA6686; assembly: GCF_002455205.1. Taxonomy (NCBI): domain Bacteria; kingdom Bacillati; phylum Bacillota; class Bacilli; order Caryophanales; family Bacillaceae; genus Lysinibacillus; species Lysinibacillus sp. UBA6686. The sequence goes on from NZ_DKJS01000044.1 coordinate 20,017, forward strand.
ATAGCACTCAGCAACGTACAATCATACGTGTTCTTTTTAACGGTAGACACCCGGATTAACCTACTATGTTCGGCCAATCTTCTCAGAGAGGATTTTCATGTAACACTTGCACACCGACTTTCACCATAAATGTCGGCTCTCTGTAGAACATAATGAAACATTACTCTTTCTCATCAACGAATTTGTATGCTTTTATTGTCACTCATCTTAACAAAGTAATTTTTGTCTGTCAACAATTTCAAAAACCTTATAATGCCATTTTGAAATTCCCCAATGTTTCTATGAAGTACTGTATGCTGGGTTTATCTACTTGTTTGGATAACATTCTGTGATACTTGCTCATCAAGCTGTGCCTGCCTTTCTGCAAGATTAGTCATGGCAAAAATTAGGCTAATAGTCTTTAAATTAGTTCCTCTCTCCGCTCACAATCTAATGAGCTAATATGTATTATCATGGATTGTATAGCCTTAATTTTTCATTATTCTTGATTCAAGTGCCATAAATTTTTTAATGGTATTTCTGCTAACTTATAGCCATATTTCTGTAACAACAATCGATCTACTGCAATTTCAGGTTGCTCCCAATAAAATTTAACGACTACGTTACAATGGGCAAGTGCTAAATGATCTGTGAAACGCTTAACATAATCATCTAAAACCTCTATATGTTCCTCTTTTACGCTGATTTCAGAAAAAATGCTCACTGATACATAGTTTGTCCGTTGAATATCTTCATCAATGATAGCATCTGGCAAATCTAATTCCTCAATTGACGCCTTCCTTCTTTCATCCACAATGACTAAGCAGTAATGTATTTGCTCGATGCGGATTGACCAGATTTCCAAATCAGTCAAGCGCACAATACGTTCAAAATAATCAATCATTCTCTGTACTCCTATCAACATCCATTGTATAACTTTCTCGATAAATGCCATCTAGCTTCCATCCATCGTATAACCTTACATAAGTGAATTCCTTCTGTTCCCTATTGTCTATCGTCACAATTACCTTGCTTCTCCACGGTAAGGTTAATGCACGTACTTGTCCACCGCTCACTTTTTCTATTTGATCTGATAAACCAAGTAATGTAGCTGGGGTTATTGTATGTTCGATTAAATAAAGCTGACGGTCAGTGCTATCCTCAAAATCCTGCATGACTTGCTGATGAAAGACAATGATTTTTTTATTGGTTTCATACATACCTATAAACACCATAAAGATACTAATGATTGTGAGTGTTCCAATCCAAAGGATATGTTTTTTTCTTAAACCCCAATAATAATAAGAGTGTTGATCCTGTTTATACAAATACAAATAATAAGCAATACAGATTGGCCAAATAAAAACCAACTGCCAAATAAGTACAATCCAAAAGATATCGCCGAAGGAAATCATAAAATAAGTAGTTAAGAAATTTAATAAGCCTATTGAAGAAAATAGCTGCCGCTTACAATGCTCCAGGTAGTTACACTTAAAATGTAAAAATAATAGAGGAATAGTTAACAGAAGCGCGGTTGCAAAATCCATAAGCATAAACAAAGCCTTCACTCCCCTCATTCTTTTTTATGTAAAAATGCTGTAATTCTCGCAATAATTATACCTTAATTTGCCACAAAAAACAGCTTATCCTAAATGAAAATGACCCCAATTGTGAATGGGGGCATATCATTATTAATAAGCTATTTTTCTATTATTTTTCGATTTTAATTTCATCCAAATTAGCTACAAAGCCATATTTGCCAAGACGCTCTTGCATACTATAGGTAACGCTTACCATGTTTCCTACAATAATTTTTTCTTTTACTTCATGAAGGGGATACCAAATTCCATTTTCTTTTTGATCAATCATTTCTTCATTTGATAAATATCCAATTAAATCTTTTACTTCCCCAGAAACAACTAAGAAACGATCTCCTTCAATTGCTACAACATAGCCTGTTTTATATTTTGTGCCAGACACGTACGCATCTTTTGGATCGAGTGAAAATTGGTATTTTTTCTTTAAATAGGAAATTCTATCAACATACTTTGCAGTAAGATAGTCCATCGCCTCTTTTTTAACACCTAGATAAGCATGTAGGGGGAAGGAATTCTCATATCTCTTTTGATAATCTTTAAGTAATTCATTTCTCGCGCTTCCTTTGATATTAAAAGGTTCGATATATTTTTCAAAATACTCATCCACCGACATCTCTAAATTAGCAAGGTTTTTTTTGAAATGACCATCTTCTAAATTCTGTTTACTCATTAGTCTGTCTTTATCTTCCAACTTATGATTTATGTCAATGCCCTTACTTAAAGCATATGCATAATAAGCATCCATTTCTATCATTGTTTGAAACAATTCATTACGAGATTGTTCACTTTGAGGATTATATGCATTCAACATTGTGGACATTTCATCTTCATCTAGAATTGTCAGGTCATTTGAAGATAAAAGTAATTTATTATCTAATTGTAATTGTGAATAGAAAAACAACACTATACATGCTGTAAAAAAGACGGAAATTACACTATATTGCCATCGCCAAACTCTTTTTTTATTGTCACGTTGTTCTATATGCTGCACAACATTTGCCATAACCCTCTTTTTACTTTCCGATAAATCCCTTATTACCGTCACATCCACTTTACTCATGCAGTAGCACCTCCCACTCAATATGCTGTAGCTTTGGCTTTAATAGTTCTCTTCCACGACGCAGCCTTGTTTTGACTGTGCTCTCTGGAATACTTAATAACTCGGCAATTTCCGCAACAGGTAATTCCTCAAAATAAAAATAAATTAGAACCTCACGCTGTTTTAATGGTAGAGCTAAAATAGCATTTTCAATTAATGCTTGTTCATCTTGCTGAACAAGCATGTCCCTTCTTATCACAGCTTGCTTCGCAAAAATTTTCTGTTGCACCTGAATTTTACGGTATGTCCAGCTACGTAAATAATCTTTACTTTTATTGGTGACTAGTTTTGATAAATAAGCCCGCAATTCTCCACGTTCTTCGTAGTTTTGCTGATGATCATAAAATTTAATAAATACATCCTGAACGATATCTTCTGCACTTTGTAAATCTCTTACATAGTAAAAGGCTAGTCGAATTAGTCTTTCTGTATGCTGTTCCATAATTTTTTCGAGTTCATTAATCTCAAGCAACTTCACTCCCCCTCTCTGCCTATAAACGGTGCTCACAAGCTAGAGGTTTGCATTTTTTGAAATTTTTCCTCTTCAAAGCTGACAGAATGATTCCCACCTTCAACTGGTTTCTGGTAGTCTTCTCAGTCACCTGAGCAGCTTTTCCCCCTACCTGAAAGATTTCCTTGGCTGTCCGAGCAGGTTTTCTCTTTACCTGAGCAATTTCTTTGGCCACCCGAGCAGGTTTTCCCCTTACCTGAGTAATTTCCTTGGCTACCCGAGCAGGTTTTC